>JAHJNP010000367.1 GCA_018820745.1 Gammaproteobacteria bacterium | reverse complement strand
CCGTCGCATTCTGGTCGGCCGCCATCTTCCCGGCGCTGGCGCTGGCGAGCGCCGCGGCTGCGCGGCCGGTGGCGAGCGCGTTCGACAGGTTGGGCTTGGAATAGAACGCACCGTCGTCCGCGGTGATGAGGGTGACCGGCGTGGCGGTATCACGCTTGCGGATTTCCTTCAGCAGGGTGTAGCCGGCGAGGCCGGAACCGACGATGACGATGGGATGCATGAAAACTCCTGTATTCAAATTGCGGCAGGCGCGAGACGCGCCTGCCGGCACAATGGACGATCAGACTGCAGTGACTTCAACCATCTCGAAATCCGCTTTCGAGACGCCGCAGTCCGGACATTCCCAGCCTTCCGGCACGTCCTCCCAGCGGGTTCCGGGGGCGATGCCGTGCTCCGGGTCGCCTTTGGATTCGTCGTAAACATAACCGCAAACAATGCATTGCCAAGCTTTCATGATGTGTCCTTTCAAGTCGAAAAAAATATTCAGTGATTCGCTCAGGCGGTAATCGCGTCTTTTTGCGCCTGGTAGTGCTTCGCGTGCTTCTCTTCCACCCGGGCCAGCGCGGCAAAGCGCTTAGCGGCCTTTTCCAGCACGCCCTTGAACATCTCGGCATGTTCTTTCGACTCGACGATCTGTTCGTCCATCTCGGCGACCGCGGCGGTGTTGCCCTCGATCATCGCCTCGTGGCGGAACTTGGGATACATCTCGGTGTATTCGTAGGTTTCGCCGTCGATCGCGTACTGCAGACACTTGGCCGGGGTCATCGTCTCGTCGGAAAAAAGCAGCTCGGCGTGGCCGAAGGCATGCAGCATCTCCTGCGCGGCGGTGTCCTCGAACACCTTGGCGGTCGCTTCGTCGCCGACCTTACGGCACTGGCGCGCGAACCACATGTACTTGATGTGGGCCATCGATTCGCCGGCGAAGGCGGCTTCGAGGTTCTGGATGGTCGGGGATTTCGTGTTCTGCATGGTGGGCTCCTGTGTGGTTGATTTACGTGTTCAATCAAGACAGGACGAATGTTATAGATCGTCAATAAATCGATCCAACGGATATTCTGGATAAACACGATTGAGAACATCAATCGCTGTATTCCGGGCAGGCGCTGTGCAACACTTTGTTTTTTGACCTCCCGGGAATCCGCCATGCGCCCCCTGCTGACCTCCGCCCTGCTCATTTTGACCACCCTGCCCGCTGCCGCCGCACCCACCCTGCAGCCCGGCCTGTATGACGTTTCCGTACAGGTCGTGATGAAAGGCATGCCGATGCAGATGCCGGTGATGACGTTCCGGCAATGCCTCACCGCCCAGGATATCGCCGACGGCAAGGCCTATGCCGCCAACGAAAACAAGGACTGCACGATCAGCAAGCTGAGTGAAAGCGGCAATCAGGTCAGCTACGACTTCAACTGCGCCCTGCAAGGCGGCCAGCGCATGGCGGGCCGCGCCAGCGGCACCACCCATGCCAACGGCTACGACGTCCTGATGAGCGGGCGCTTCGTCCCGGCGATGCAGGGCATGGGCGAATTCAGCCAGAAGCTGAGTGCAAAACGGCTCGGCGCCTGCCCATAAGGCGGCCCCGATCAACGGATGGATTGGACGCTGTTCGGGTCGGCGCTGCTGTCGTCCACCCTGTTTCCCGGCGGCTCCGAGGCGCTGCTGCTGTACCGCCTGCACCAGGGTGCCGACCCGTTTGCGAGCGTGGTGACGGCCACGGTCGGCAATGTGCTCGGCAGCCTCATCACCTATGGCATGGGCCGCTTCGGCCGGCAGGCGGTGCGGCAACGCAGCGAAAAGGCCGAACTGCGGGCTGCGCGCGCCGAGCGCTGGTTTGCCCGCTACGGCCGCCCCAGCCTGCTGCTGGCCTGGCTGCCGGTGGTAGGCGATCCGCTGTGCCTGGTGGCTGGGGTGCTGCGCGTCGGCGTGGGCAGCTTTCTGCTGCTGGTGACGCTGGGCAAGCTGGCGCGCTACGCCGCGCTGGCGTGGCTGGTGTAATCAGGCTGACCGCGCGCGCCAGCGTTTGATCGCCGCTTCCATCCGCGCCATGCTGACGTAGAAGGTGGGCGTGATGTAGAGCGTGAGAAACTGCGAGAACAGCAGGCCGCCGACCACCGCGATGCCGAGCGGCCGGCGCGCTTCGGCACCTGCGCCGAAGCCGATGGCGATCGGCAGGGTGGCGACGATGGTGGACAACGTGGTCATCATGATCGGCCGCAGGCGCACCAGGCTGGCCTCGACGATGGCGTCCTCGGCGCTCATCCCCGCGCGCTGCCGGGTGAGCGCAAAGTCGATCATCATGATGCCGTTCTTCTTCACCAGCCCCACCAGCAGGATGAGGCCGACGAAGCTGAAAATGTTGAGTTCCACCTCCAGCAACAGCAGCACCAGCAAAGCGCCGAAGCCCGCCAGCGGCAGCGCGGTAAGGATGGTGAGCGGATGACCGAGGTGTTCGTACAGCACCGCCAGCACCATGTAGATGATGAGCACGGTGAACAGCAGCAGCAAAGGCAGGGTGACGGTCGACTCCTGGAACTTCTGCGCCGCGCCGGTGAGTTCGACGCTGACGTCGGCCGGCAGCACCTCGTTGGCGGCGGCCAGCGCGGCATCCAGCGCGGCGTTGAGCGACGCGCCGGGCGCCAGGTTGAACGACAGCGTGACCGCCGGCTGCTGGCCGTAGTGATACACAGCGATCGGCCCCACCCCGGGCTCGACCTTCGCCACCGCATCGAGCCGGGTCAGTTCGCCCGATGCGGTGCGCAAAGGCAACTGGCCGAGGATGGACGTATTCAGTTGCGCCTCGGGCAGGATGTTCAGGCTGACCGTGTACTGGTCGTCGACGCCGTAAATCTCGCTGACGCGGCGCCCGCCCAGCGCGTCGTACAGGGTCTGCTGCACCTGCTGCGCGCTAATGCCGAGCCGCGCCGACTGCACCGGGTCGAGCACCACGCGCAGTTCGGGATTGCGCAGTTCCAGGTTGCTGTTGACGTCGACCAGCAGCGGCACTTCGTCGAGGCGTTTTTCGACCGCGGCCGCGGCGGCTTTCAGCGCTTCGAAATCGCTCGACTTCAGGGTCAGCTGGTAGTCGCTGCTGGCAATCAGCGAGCCGACGTTGATCGACGCCGGATTCTGCAGCGTGACGTTGACGCCGCTGATCTTGCGCGTCGCCGCGCGCAGTTCGTCGATCACTTCGTCGGCGCCGATCCGGGTGTCGCGCGGCGCCAGGCGGATCACCAGCCGGCCGACATTGGACCCGGTGATGCCGCCGCCGGCCTGCCCGGCGGAGGACATCAGTCCTTCGACCGCGGGATGCTTCTGCACGAGGTCGGCGATGTGCTGCTGGCGCGTGGAAAGTTCCTCGAACGGGATGCCTTCCGGGTACTGGATGCTGGCGAAAATCATCCCGGAATCGACGCGCGGGATGAAGCCCTGCTTGACCTGGCCGGCCAGCCAGACCATGCCGCCCAGCACCGCCGCCGACAGCAGCAGCATGGCGCCGCGATGGCGCATGCTGGCCCGCAGGGTGTCGCCGTAAAAATCCTGAAAGCGCCTGAAGCCGGCCTCGAAGCCGCGCGACAAAGGGTTGTTGAGCGCCTCGTGCGACAGCCCGCGCGCGCACAGCATGGGGGTGAGGGTCAGCGCCACCACGCCGGACAGCAGCACGGCGACGGCGATGCTGATGGCGAATTCCTGGAACAGACGCCCGATCATGCCGCCCATGAACAGGATCGGCAGGAACACCGCCGCCAGCGACACCGTCATCGACACCACGGTGAAGCCGATTTCCTGCGCGCCGTCGAGCGCAGCCTGATAGCGCGACTTGCCCATGTCGAGATGGCGCGTGATGTTCTCGATCACCACCACCGCGTCGTCGACCACGAAACCGATCGCCAGGATGATCGCCATCAGGCTCAGATTGTTGATGCTGTAGCCCGCCAGGTGCATGAAGGCGAAGGTGCCCAGCAACGAGCTCGGCAGCACCAGCGCGGCGATCAGGGTGGCGCGCAGATTGTGCAAAAAGGCGAAGATGACCAGGATCACCAGGATCAAGGCCAGCAGCAGGGTGAAGTTCACCTCATGCAACGTGTCCTTGACGAAGCGCGAGCGGTCGAAATGGATCTGCAGCTTGACCCCGTCCGGCAGGTCGGCCTCGATCTGCGGAAGCATCGCGCGGATGCGTTCGGCCACCTCGACCGTGTTGGCGCCGGGCTGGCGCTGCACCGCCAGCACGATGGCGCGGGTGCCGTTGTACCAGGTGCGCGTCTTGTCGTTTTCGACGCTGTCTTCGGCGCGCCCCAGATCCTTCACCCTGAGCGCCACGCCATCCTTGTAGGCGACGATGATGTTGCCGAAATCTTCCGCGTTGGCGAGCGACACCGGCGACTTCACCGAATAGGCGCGGCTGGCGCCGTCGAGCGTGCCCGACGGCAGGTTGGCATTGGCCGACTGCACCGCCTGGATGACGTCGGGAAAACTCAGCCCGCGCTGCTGCAGCTTGGCGGGGTCGAGATACAGCCGCAGCGCGTATTTCTG
>JAHJNP010000427.1 GCA_018820745.1 Gammaproteobacteria bacterium | reverse complement strand
ACCGGCGTGCAGTACTCGGTCAGGGACTTCGTCGACGCCGCAGCGAAAGAGTTGGGCATGAACATCCGCTGGGAAGGGACAGGCGTCGACGAAAAGGGCTACCTTGTGAGAGATACAAGACACAAGACGCAAGATTCAAGCAAACCGGAGGATGCGACCTCCCTTGAGTCTTGCAACTTGAATCTTGAATCTGGCGCACGCCCCATCGTCGCCGTCGACCCGCGCTACTTCCGCCCCACCGAAGTCGAAACCCTGCTGGGCGACCCCAGCAAGGCCAAG
This sequence comes from Gammaproteobacteria bacterium, assembly GCA_018820745.1. GTDB lineage: Bacteria > Pseudomonadota > Gammaproteobacteria > Burkholderiales > Thiobacillaceae > Thiobacillus. The sequence continues at coordinate 13,627 of JAHJNP010000427.1, read as the reverse complement.
GAGAAGCTCGGCTGGACGCCGAAGATCACCTTCGACGAACTGGTGGCCGAGATGGTGCGCGAGGATTTGAAAGCCGCCGAGCGCGACGAGCTGATCAAGAAGCATGGCTACAAGACCATGGATTATCACGAGTGATGTGATGGAACCCAGCGCAAAAATTTACATTGCGGGCCACCGCGGCCTCGTCGGTACTGCCCTCACACGCAACCTGCGCGCCAAGGGCTTCGACAACTTCGTCACCCGCACCCACGTCGAACTCGACCTCACCAACCAGGCCGCGGTCGAAGCCTTTTTCGCCGCGGAAAAACCCGACTACGTGTTCCTCGCTGCGGCCAGAGTCGGCGGCATCCACGCCAACAACACCTATCCGGCCGAATTCATCCGCGACAACCTCGCCATCCAGACCAACATCATTCACGCGGCGTACAAAAACAACGTCAAGCGCCTGCTGTTCCTGGGTTCCAGCTGCATCTACCCCAGGCTTGCCCCACAGCCGATGAAGGAAGAGCACCTGCTCACCAGCGAGCTGGAACCCACCAACCGCCCCTATGCCCTGGCCAAGATTGCCGGCATCGAAATGTGCTGGAGCTACAACCGGCAATACGGCACTCAATACCTGGCCGTCATGCCCACCAATTTGTATGGCCCCGGCGACAACTACCACCTGGAGAACTCCCATGTCATCCCTGCGCTGATCCGCCGCTTTCACGAGGCCAAGCTTACCAATGCGCCGCGTGTCACCGTCTGGGGAAGCGGCACACCCCGCCGCGAATTCCTGTACAGCGAAGACATGGCCGATGCCTGTGTCTACCTGATGAATTTGCCCGACGAAAAGTTCGTCCCCCTGCTGGGGCAGGACCGCAACGACGGCCTGCCGCCACTGATGAACATCGGCGTTGGCCACGACCTCACCATTCGCGAACTGGCTGAAGCCGTTAAGGTCGTGGTGGGGTATCGGGGTGCAATCGAATTTGACGCCGGCAAGCCGGATGGCACGCCAAGGAAACTTATGGATACCACGCGCCTTAACAGCATGGGCTGGCGCGCTCATATGACCCTGCCCGAGGGTCTTGCCATTTCATATGCTGAATTTACCGACTCGCTCGTTCGCTCTCTGTGAGCTGCCAGAGAGTCGCTGGATCAATCCGATGAAAAACCTGGGCGCGCAAAGCCTCACGGCATTTTTCTGGGGCGCAGGCGGTTCTGTCTTGAAAATGATCCTCCAGTTGGCAACGCAAGTTGTATTGGCGCGCATCCTTGGGCCAACTGAGTACGGGCTTTTTGCCCTCGGCGTTATCGTCGTAGGACTGAGTACATATTTTTCCGATATTGGCTTGGCTTATGGTCTGATCCAGAAGACGTCGGTTAATGCAGAAGATGTGCGTTTCGTGTGGACTTGGCAGTGCCTGCTGGGGCTGTCGGTATCAAGTGTGATTTTTTTAATGCCGGCGCACTTGCAGCATTTTTTACTAAGCCCGAAGCAGAGTTCGTATTCCGCTGGCTCTCCCTGGTCGTTCTGATTAATGCCGCGACTGCGCCCTCAACCAACCTGCTGAAGAAGGAACTCAATTACAAAGCGCTTCAGATCGCACAGTTGTCCAGTTACTTCCTCGGGTATGTCTGTATCGGAATTCCTCTGGCGGTTGCCGGATATGGCGGTTCATCTTTAGTGATTTCATGGATTGTCCAGTCGGGCAGCAATCTCGTTATTCTGTACTTACAGGTCCGGCATCCGCTCTACTTCAGACTCTGGACTGCCGATGGTAGCCATATGCTTCGTTACGGGATGACAGTTCTGGGAACCAATCTCATCAATTGGGTTTTGACCGGCGCGGACAAAATACTGGTGGGCCGGATCTTTCCAGCCCACACAGTTGGCTTGTACACCACGGCATTCAATTTCGTAAACTCCCCATCCTCTGCCATATATGGAAATCTGCAATCAGTAGTCTTTTCCACGTGCGCCAGACTGCAAGACAACAAAGAAGCGTTGCGTGAAGTTTTTCTGCGCCTCCTCTCGCTCATTACCTTGGTCGCCTTTCCATTTTTCGCCATTATCGGAGTGGGGAGTGAGTTTGTCATGGCGGCGGTTTACGGGAGGGAATGGATCGAGGCTGCGCAATTTATGACTCCATTTGCGTTGGCCATGCCTTTCCTGCTTGTGTGGGGTATTTCAACTCCAATTCTCTGGAACGCGGGGCATACGAAGCTGGAACTCAGGCTGCAGCTTCCCATGGTGTTTTTATGGTTGGCTGCGCTCTATGCGGTAGCAAGTTCGCCACCGCAGATAGTGGCTATCGTGGCGGCCTCCCTATTTGCTCTACGTTGCATCGTCATGGTTCTTGCGGTTGCAAACGTCATCGAAATTTCGCTGTGGTCCATATTCCGGTCAATAAGAGGCGGAATTGTGCTCACTCTGGTGGTGGCAGCGGTTTCGGTTTTGCTCAAGGACAGCATTGCCGCCCTTGATGTTGATACCCTGGTACAACTGTTGCTCCTGCTGGGGGCCGGTGGCAGTGTGTACCTGCTGAGTATTTTTTTGTTCGCCCCCATGCTCGTGGATGAACGGCTGGGTGCTTATATCGCGCGAGCGAATGATCGGCTGCCACGTTGGGCCAGGCCCACCATCAGGTGCCTGCTGAGAGAAGGGAGCGGTGGGGAAAAATGACCGAGATTATCGGGATTTCCATTTACGTGGGCATCGCACTGGGCTTGGGGTTGGCATTTACGCTCGGGTTTGGGATCATGTTGCACGCTGGATCCCTCATCCGCAAAGAGCCTCTTCCTCTGCTTTTTTTCGCGATCATCATCGCGATCATGGCAGCGCCCATTGCAACCGGACGTCTTCTCACTGCAGGCCTCGCAGTGAGCGAAGCCTCGTTCGAGGAGATCGGTTCCTCTTTCTGGTTAACCCGCGTGCTTACACTGGGTGTTCTCATCCTATGCGCCGAGCGTTTCTTTCGCTTCTTTTTACACCGTGAATGGACAAGCGTTCATAGCTGGGGGCTTTTCTGGGCGTTTGTGGCTTTCGCCATATCCAACCAAATTCTCAACGGGATCTTTGGAGCCACCCCGTCTTTTAACCACAAGGTGCTGTATGCCTTCCTGATTTATTTCAGCGTCTTCCTTGTTGCTCAGAGCCAGCCGGAACGATGTTTTCGTTTTGCTCGGGTAGCCCTGCTGATGTTTTTCGTCGTGAGCATCCTTGTTGCGGTGGTCAAACCGGGGCTCGTCATCGAAAAAGGTTACTTAGGCGGTATTCCGGGCATACCATTCCGCTACTACGGTTTGGCAACTCACGCCAATACGATGGGCCCGCTGACAGTCGTATTTATGATCTGTCTCTGGCGGTTTCCCTTCCGTTCGCGGTGGGTCAATCTTTTTTCCTGGTTCCTCGCATCAACCTCGCTCATTCTGACCCAGTCGAAAACCACTATCTTTGTTGCCATTGTGATAGGCCTTTTCTTAATGATTTACCGGTATCAAGGCCGGATCGTTCAATCATTTCGGGGCGGACGTTCCAGCCTTTTGATTCTCATTACTGCATGCGTCTGCTTCACCCTCTCTTTGGCGATTCTTGCAGCTTGGCTCGGGGCAGACGTGGTTGGCCGGATGATCTATCAAGTGGACCAAGCCAGCGGGGGGGGGGTCACAACTCTAACGGGACGCACAAATATCTGGACAATTGCGTGGAAGGAGTTTCTTGCTAACCCGCTGTTTGGCTATGGCCCATCTATTTGGGGGTACTTCTACCGGCTCTCGATAGGTATGAATTATGCCTACAGTGCGCATAATCAACTGCTGCAATCGTTAAGCAGCGCCGGCCTTGTGGGCGCAGCTGGTCTGATCTTTTACGCTTCAATGCTGGTCATCTACGCCCTAAGAGCTGCGCCTCTATCCGGCGGTATATCTGTCGCGCTTGTCGGTCTGATGCTTTTCAGGAGTTTTACCGAAATCCCGTTTGCCACCTCAAATGCTATGCAGTCCGAGTTTTTCATGCACCTGCTGGCTCTGGTGGCCTGCATCGGTTTTCTGCCAGCCAAGCAGAGTGAATCGGCACGTCCGGCCTTTGCTCCTGCCGTGTCAGGAACAATGGGAACCACGATGCTGGCCGGAACATCGTTAGGGAGACCAGGCGATGAAGACCATTGATATTGGATTTGATCGGCGAACAGTTTTTGAAAATGCAGTGTTATTCCTGCTGGTTTACCTGCGCATGAAGCGAAATCCCCCGAAACGGATTAACTTACAGGCCCGGTATCGAACCCCGGTCATCTTTTAAATAGGTATTTAACAAGATGAAATTTTCGATTGTGACGGTGTGCTGGAACAGCGCAGAAGTGTTGCCCAAAGCAATGGACTCTCTGCGTATGCAGAGCTTTAAGGACTATGAATGGATCGTGATAGATGGCGGCTCGACCGACCGCACCATGGATATCGTCCGCAGCTTCGCCGGTACGGCGCTTAAATGGATTAGTGAGCCGGACCATGGCATTTACGACGCAATGAACAAAGGCATAGCTCTGGCACGTGGTGAATACCTTTTTTTTCTGAACTCCGACGACGTTTTGTACGACGACAAAGTACTTGAAGATGTAAACAGCTTTCTTAAAAATAAGCCTGACACCGAATTGCTTTACGGCAATGTTGTCAACTTAAGGGCCGATGGCAACTTGCTTCGTAATTTCAGTCACATTACGAGCCACAACATTATCGAAGACGGAATTTGTCATCAGGCAATTTTCGCCAAACGAGCCCTTTTTAAGACTGTCGGTGAATTTGACCAGCGCTTCAAAATAAATGCCGACTATGACTGGATTATCCGTGTATTTAATTCCGGTGCCCGTTGCGCTTACATGAATCGACGGATTGCCTTTTTTTTAGATGGTGGTGCCCACTCCTTAGACAAAACATATCTTGAGAAGGAGCGAAAAGCTGTCCGCTTACAATATATTGGGCGGCATCGCTTGGCTCTGCGACTGTTTAGAGCGCGTATCTTCAATCGGCTGCACAAGATAATTCGTGGTCATAAGCCGGGTATATTGCGAATAACTGATGGTCGCAGCAAATGAACGTATTTATTGGTACATTAAGCGCAAACCATGCGCCACAAACAAATGTGAACGTTCGGCAGTCGCACACAGAAGGGACAAGCAATAGCCATACCGGTCCATTAGCAATCAGCATCTGTGTATGTACGTACCGACGCCCATATCTGTTGACTAAGCTTTTAGACAGCCTCGCAAAACAGAGCGTTGGCGCGCCATTCGAAGTGATTGTTGTGGATAATGATTCCGCAGGTGGTGGGGCTGAAGCCGTTGAAGCTGCAAGAAAGCAGCATCCAGAACTCTACATTCGGTATGAAATAGAACAACAGAAAGGAATCTCATTTGCGCGTAATACAGCGGTATCTCTTGCCATTGGGGATTTTATAGCATGGATAGATGACGACGAAACCGCCTCAGAAGACTGGCTAAAATTACTCTGGTTGATGAGATCAATAAGTGACGCGGACGCCGTGTTCGGCCCAGTGGTGCCGGTCTTCCCTCAAGGCTCACACTCTTGGCTCAGACGCAGCGGAATTTTTGAACGACCACGGCACGCGACTGGAGCCACAGTTGACGCTAGGGAGGCCCGCACGGGCAACGCGCTTGTTAAAGCATGCTGGTTTCGCACACTTAAACACCCTTTTGATACTAGGCTGGCCAATACAGGTGGTGAGGATTACGATTTCTTCGCACGTATCGAGCGCCTAGGTGCGCGGTTCAAATGGTGCAATGAAGCAGAAGTATTCGAATTGGTGCCGTTTGAGCGGCAAAGGCTAACATGGATCCTAGAAAGACGACTTCGTTCATCTACACAATACTGGCGCAGACGTAATGCATCGAGAGCCCGAATGGCTCTACGGGCATCGGTGGGTGGAATCATGTTTGTCTTTTTTTGCCTTGCTGGGGTAATCGCAGCACCTTTTGGCTTACATCGTGCCGTAAGGTTATGGTGTTATGCAATGGGTGGCCTAGGCCGTGCCGTCGCGATCAGTGGGCTTCAATGGAAGGGTTATTAATATGCGACAGAGGTTCGCTTCCCAAGTCGCATGAACCTCGTGGCGTGGTAGTCCACCCGACGGCGATGCTTTGGCTGTGGGGGTCAGTATGTTCTGAATCAACTCCCTTTAAGTTGCTTTACCGAAAGGCTGGGCAACACCTTTTAGGTAGCGCGAACGATGTTGCCGATCTATGCGCGGATCAACGGCGGCTGAGATGCTGAGGCTGCCTTTGCTGCTGCTGATGGCCTTGTTGTTGAGCGCTTCGACTCAGCCTAACGCCGCAAGGCAATCGGCAGAGCGATCAGGCAAGCCGATCCCCGCAAGCTATTTCGGGATGCATATCCAGCGGGCGGATCGGGGAACCGCATGGCCGGGCAAGGAAATCGGCAGTTGGCGTTTATGGGATGCACGGGTGAACTGGGTTGATCTGGAGCCCAGGCCGGGTGAGTGGGATTTTTCACGCCTCGACCGTTACGTCGCCATGGCTGGTCTGGCCGGCGCCGAAGTCCTTATGCCTTTCGGGATGACGCCGGCGTGGGCCTCGGCCAGGCCAACTGACAAGGGCATCTACCGCCCCCAAGGGGATACTGCTGAGCCGAGACGGATCGAGGACTGGGAACGCTATGTCCGAACGGTCGCGAATCGCTACAAAGGGCGCATTCGGCATTTTGAGGTCTGGAATGAAGTCAACGCGGGCACCGGCTTCTTCGGTGGCACGCCCCATGCCATGTTCGAATTGCAGAAAGCCGCGTACCAGATCGTCAAGGAGGTTGACCCGGACGCCGTGCTGGTTTCACCTTCCAGCGTGGGCGAAGCGGCGCACCAGTTGGCGTGGTTTGAGGACTATCTTGCTCTGGGTGCAGCCGACTACGCTGATGTCATCGGGTATCACTTTTATCAGCCACGCAAGAAGCCCGAGGCGATTGTCGGGCTGGTGCAAAAGGTCAAGGCTGCCATGGCGCGTCGGGGAGCGGGCGCCAAGCCGCTGTGGAACACCGAGTCGGGCTATCGGATGGACCTTGGACACAAAAAGCTGGTTGGTGCGGATCCATCCTGGCCCGCCCTTGATCCGCAACAGGCCGAGGCGTATGTGGCGCGCGCCCTGATTCTGGGTTGGTGGGCGGGGCTCGATCGCTTCTACTGGTATGCGTGGGACAGCGTCGATCTCGGTCTTGTGCACCCGGATGGTCAGGTGACGCCGGCAGGGCGGGCGTATCTTGCTACGGCGCGCTGGCTGATAGGCGCCCGTATGCGGGGATGTGAGGAGAGCAGGGGGGTATGGGTTTGCGAGCTCAATCGGGATGGCCGGCGCGCATGGCTGGTTTGGAATGAAAATGATACGAGTAAGGAATGGCGGGCTACCACATTGCGCGGCGCAAAGGCTGTCGAGACCTTGCGTGGAGATCACCGTCTATTGAAACAAGATGCTGAGCTGCCCCTGGATGGCACGCCACAACTCCTGACGGAAGACGAAGATGTTTGGGGCAAGGCTTTGTAGCAGGGCATGCATTCGCGTGCCAGGAATTCAGCCGAATTTGCAGGAATGCCTTGGTTTGCCCACAGACTTGGTCAGAGGCTTGGCGCGGCGGCGTGAATGCGAGGCGGGGGTACAAGGCTTGGCCAGTGCCTTAGGAAGACTATCGGGTGATGAGGAAAGATGCGTGGCGATGGCCCATACGGCAATTACACATGCAGGAACAAGCATGAGTTGGAGAGCCGTGTGCGCGAGATATTGCCGCTTGCTGAGGGAACCAGGCATGGGAATTAAGGTATTGATGGTTGCGGCTGGACGTCGGCTGCAAACAAAAATAAAAGCATTTGTCTGTCGGAGAGTGCTGACGCATGGCGTCGACCTGCATCTGGGAGCGCGAACGAGGATTTGGGCGCCAAGTCATGTCAGGATGGGTAATCAGGTCTATGTGGGGAAGGATGTACACATCGAGGCCAATTGCCGGATTGGAAATTACTGTCTGATCGCCAACCGGGTGGCCATCGTGGGCAGGCACGATCATGATTTCTCTACTGTGGGTTTTCCTGTGCGGTTCTCACCCTGGGTCGGTAGCCAGCGTTTCCCCAGTCAATATGCTGACGAGGAAGCTGTGATCGAAGATGACGTCTGGCTTGGTTACAGCACGATTGTCCTGACGGGGGTTACGGTGGGGCGGGGAAGTGTGGTTGCCGCAGGTAGCGTGGTGACGCGGGATATCCCGCCGTATTCCATTGCAGCGGGTGTGCCGGCCAAAGTGATTGGTAAACGCTTTGACGACCAGACCACTATCGACCGGCATGAAATCGCCATTCGTGAAGGGAATTTTCGTTTTTCCGAGAAGGGTTACGATCATTGCTTGATTGAGCCGCGTCTTTCCCGAACTGATTCGACTCGACTATGAAAAAGGTTGTTATTTGCCAGCACCGCTTGCTTCATTACCGGATGGGTTTGTTCGAGCGGTTGCGTGCCGTGTGTGCAAAACGCGGGATCGAGCTGCATCTGGTACACGGTCAGGCATCGCGGCGCGAGTCGGTCAAAAAGGATGAGGGTTCCCTGCCTTGGGCACACAAGGTTAAAAACCGCTTCTGGGAGATGGGTGCGCGCGATCTGGTGTGGCAGCCTTTCCCGGCCGACCTGCACGATGCCGATCTGGTGGTGGTGATGCAGGAGAACCGCATCCTGTCCAATTACCCTTTGCTGCTGGCTCGGCTGTGGTCGCCGCGCCGGGTGGCGTATTGGGGGCATGGGGTGAACTTCCAGAGCGATGCGCCCGCCGGGCTGCGCGAGAAATGGAAGCAGACGCTGCTGAATCGGGTGGATTGGTGGTTTGCCTATACGGGGATGACGGTGGATATTCTCCGCCGCGCAGGCTATCCGCAGAAACGCATCACCTGCCTAGACAACGCGATCGACAATGAGGCATTCGAGCGCGATCTGGCGGGCGTGACGGATGCGCAATTGCAGGAGATGCGCGTGGAGATCGATGCGCCGGTGGGGGCGCCGATTGGCCTGTTTTGCGGCTCGCTCTATCCGGATAAGCGGCTGGATTACATGATCGAGGCGGCAGACCGCATCCATGCGGCGCTGCCGGCCTTTCGCCTGGTGGTGATTGGCGATGGCCCCAGCGCGGTCGAGATACGCGCCGCGGCTGAAACGCGACCCTGGCTGAAATGGCTGGGGGTGCGCAAGGGACAGGAAAAAGCGGCGTGGTTCAAACTGGCCGATGTGGTGATCAACCCTGGTTTGGTCGGGCTGCATATCCTGGATTCATTCTGTTCCGGTACGCCGATGATTACCACGGCGGAATCCCGGCATAGTCCGGAGATCGCCTATCTGCGGGATGGCGTAAATGGACTGGTCGTGCATGGCGAGGCGGCCCGGTACGCAGATGCGGTGATCGCGCTGTTCAACGACAGGCCCAAGCTTGAAGCGATCAAGCAGGCGGCGTTGCGCGATGCGGAACATTACACGCTGGACAATATGGTGAAGCGGTTTGCGGAGGGCATCGAGCTGTGTGTGGCTATGTCCAAGAAGTGAAACTACAGGCTGAGCGTAGGTCGTGCATTTTGCTGGGGGTGTGTTTGGGTGGGGTGCTGTTTGGACCGAATTGAATGAACGCTGGAAGGGAACAAACATTGGGCCGCCGGACTACGGGCAACGTGCTGGGTGCGCAGATCGACGCGATGTCGTGGAACGACGCGATGGATCGTCTGTTCGACTGGGCGTATGCGCGCGAAAGCCGCTACGTGACGATCTGCAATGTGCATGTGGTGGTGAGCGCGTCGCGCGATGCGGGGTATCGCGACATCATCAACGGCTCTGACATGGCAACGCCGGACGGTGCGCCGGTGGCGTGGATGCTGCGGCGGCAGGGATTTGCCAGGCAGTCGCGCATTAGCGGGCCGGATCTGATGTGGGCCCTGTGCGAACGTGCGGCTAAAGAGAATCTACCTATCTATTGCTACGGCAGCACCGAGGCGACGCTGGGGCGGCTGGTCGCGCGCTTGCGTGCGGCATTTCCAGCGCTGCGGATGACGATGGAATCGCCGCCGTTCCGTGCGCTGACAGCTGAGGAAGATGCAGCGGCGGTGGACCGGATCAACGCAAGCGGCGCAGGTGTCGTGTTTGTCGGCCTGGGCTGCCCCAAACAGGAACGCTGGATGGCAGAACATCGCGGCAAGATCAATGCGGTGATGATCGGGGTGGGGGCGGCGTTCGATTTCCACGCGGGAACGGTACAGCGCGCGCCGGCCTGGATGCGCGATAACGGGCTGGAATGGCTGCACCGGCTGGCATCGGAACCGGGGCGCTTGTGGAAGCGCTATCTGGTGACGAATACGCTGTTTATTGTTGGGGCGGCGCGGCAGTTGTTGGGTGGGAAGTAGGGGCAAGTTTCAAGTCGCAAGTTTCAAGATGGACTCTACGGCGCTGTTGTCCGATTCGGTTTGAGAATGCAGGTTTTTGCTTAGGAACTAATGCTATGAAAGTTGCCATCGCCGGCACCGGTTACGTCGGTCTCTCCAACGCCATCCTGTTGGCTCAACATAATGAAGTGGTCGCGTTCGACATCATCCCCGAGAAGGTGGAGATGCTGAACCGCAAGGTTTCGCCTATCGTTGATACCGAGATTGAGGATTATCTCAGCCACAAGCCACTGAACTTTCGCGCCACGCACGACAAGCAGGATGCCTACGCGGGGGCGGAGTTTGTCATCATCGCCACTCCCACCGATTACGATCCTGAGACCAATTATTTCAATACCCGGTCGGTCGAGGCGGTCATCCAGGACGTGATGGCCATCAATCCGCAGGCGGTGATGGTCTTGAAGTCCACTGTTCCGGTGGGTTATACCGCCAAGCTCAAAAAACAGTTTTATTGCCAGAACCTTATCTTCTCGCCGGAATTCCTGCGTGAAGGCAGGGCTCTACATGACAACCTGCATCCTTCGCGCATCATCGTCGGCGAGCGCTCCGCGCGTGCAGAAACCTTCGCCAACTTGCTTAAACAAGGCGCGATCAAGCAGGACATTTCCGTACTTTTTACCGACTCCACAGAAGCCGAGGCGGTCAAACTCTTTTCCAATACCTATCTCGCCATGCGTGTGGCGTTCTTCAATGAACTCGACACCTACGCCTCGATTCATGGCCTGGATACCCGGCAGATCATCCAGGGCGTCAGCCTCGATACGCGCATCGGCGAGCATTACAACAACCCCTCGTTCGGTTATGGCGGCTACTGCCTGCCCAAGGACACCAAGCAGTTGCTCGCCAACTATCAGGATGTGCCGCAGAACCTTGTTCGCGCCATTGTCGACGCCAATACTACGCGCAAGGACTTCATCGCTGACAGCATCCTCAGGCGCAATCCCAAAGTGGTTGGCGTGCATCGCTTGATCATGAAAAGCGGCTCAGACAATTTCCGTGCCTCCAGCATCCAGGGCATCATGAAACGCATCAAGGCCAAAGGGATCGAGGTCATCATTTACGAGCCGGTGTTGAAAGACGAAGAGTTTTTTCATTCGAAGGTTGTCAATGATCTGGCCGAATTCAAACTGCGCTCGGATGTCATTGTTGCCAATCGCATCACCGACGACATTAGTGATGTGACGGAGAAGATCTTCAGCCGGGATCTATTCGGGAAGGACTGATTCGTGTTGCTGGAGCGACTTTCATCCATTCCCCCGGCTTCATCGGTGCAAATTTCATTTTGGACTGGCTGCGGGTGAGCGACGAGCTGGTGATCAACCTGGACAAGCTGACCTATGGGGGCAATCTGGAGAACCTGGTCAACAGCACACATTTTTTCGTGCGTACCGCTTGTTTGAAGGCGGGTGCGCATGGCGCACCCTACAACTTCCGATAGACCGTGTACGCAATAACCAACTGGCACGCATGGACGAGCTTGGCCGCAACCGGGGGGTGAACGAACTGGAGTGGCAATACGAGGCGCCCAAGCTGCTGGCGACCTATGCCGCTGTGGCGGTGAGGAGCGGGCTTGTCCGCGAAGGACGGTGGCAAGCAGGATATCGTCGGCAAGGTATTGCCGACATACGGCAAGCTGTGTGACATGATCGGCGCCCGAAAGCGGTACGGAGACATATTTTGAACCCCCCGATTTTCTGCAACTGGATCCCCGGCGCGTCCCTGCTTGTGGCCGTGCTGTTGCTCGCCCTGTTTGTGTGGGGCGGCAACCAGCCGCAGGCGGCGGGATTGATCCCGGCGCCTTGGGACAAACTGGCGCATCTGACCTGGTTTGCCACGCTGGCCGGATTGCTGGTTCTGGGGCTGCGCGGGTCGGGGATGCGTATCCCCTTGATGGTGGCGCTCGCGTGCATGGCGCTGGGTGCATGGGACGAATGGCGACAACTTACGCTGCCCGGCCGGAGTTTCGGGCTGGACGACCTGCTGGCCGACGGGGCGGGGATCGCCCTGGGGATTTTTCTGGCGATTTGGGTGCGGCGGTTGAAGGGGCAAGGGCGGCTTGGTTGATTGACACGAAGCACAGTCTGGCCCTTGCAGGTGGGGCCCGCGTTAGTTGGCTTTCTTCTTGCGAAGTATATCCATTCCAGTATATTTCATTGAATGAAGCCTATCCGATTTCTCGGCGACTCGCTCAAATGCATGCGGGATTTTCCTGAGGATGCCAGGCAGGATGCGGGCTATCAGCTTGATAAGGTGTAACGCGGGAAACAGCCGGATGATTTCAAGCCGATGCCTTCGATAGGCAAAGGGTTTGAGGAAATCAGGGTGTGGGACGACGCGGGCACTTATCGAGTGATTTATACGGCTCGCATGGCTGATGCCGTGGTTGTGCTTCATGCTTTCCAAAAGAAGACGCAGGCGACGTCGAAGCGTGACCTGGTCATTGCCAGAGAGCGTTTCGCCCAATTGATGAAAGGCCGGAAATGAGCAAATCAGAAACTTATGCCAGTGTGTGGGATGCCCTTGCCGATACGCCCGAGCAGGCGGCAAACCTGCGCGCAAGAGCAGAACTCATGCAGAAAATCGCGGAAATTGTTCAGGAAAGCGGCTGGACTCAGGCTGAGGCAGCCACGCGCTGCGGAGTGACTCAGCCGCGCATGAATGATCTTTTGCGTGGCCGTGTATCGCGTTTTTCGCTGGACGCCCTGGTGAATATTGCCACTGCAATTGGCCGCCGCGTGCATGTTGATCTGGAAGCGGCCTGACGCTGACGCATTTCATTCTGAGAACAAACAAGGGGGAGTTGAATTGAAGGTTCTATTAACCGGCGGGGCAGGATATATCGGGTCGCATACCGCGGTGGAATGTCTGGCGGCGGGGCACGAGGTGGTGGTGTTCGACAACCTGTCGAACAGCAGCGTGAAGTCGCTGGACCGGGTGGCGCAGATTGCGGGCAGGCCGGTGACGTTCGTGCAGGGCGATATCCGCGATCGGGCGGCGCTGCGCGCACTGTTCGCCAGTCATGCGGTTGACGCGGTGGTGCATTTTGCCGGGCTGAAAGCGGTGGGCGAGTCGGTGGAAAAGCCGATCCTGTATTACGACAACAACATCGCGGGCAGCATTGCGCTGTTCGAGGAGATGACTGCCGCCAGCGTGAAGTCGGTGGTGTTT
>JAHJNP010000366.1 GCA_018820745.1 Gammaproteobacteria bacterium | reverse complement strand
CGTGCGCGCGGCGGCCGAACGGGCCGGCGCGGCGCTCAGCGATCAGGGCGAAGGCGCCGTCGGCGAGCGCATGGCGCGGATCGCGCGCCGGGTGCTCGCCGACGGCGCCGCGCCGCTCATTGTCGGCACCGATTGCCCGTCGCTTTCAGCCGGGCATCTGCAGCAGGCCGCGCAGGCCCTGCAGCGCCACGACGCGGTGCTGCAGCCGGCGTTTGACGGCGGCTATGTGCTGATCGGCCTGCGTCGCTTCGACCCGCGCCTGTTCGAGGGCGTGCCGTGGAGCATGGCGGCGGTCATGGCGACCACCCGCGAACGGCTGCGCGAACTGGGATGGTCGTGGTGGGAGGCCGAGACGCTGCACGACATCGACCGCGCGGCCGACCTCGTCCATCTGCCGCAGGACTGGCGCTAGCCTTGCGTCGTCGGGATGAATCGGAGCGCGACGCCGTTGTTGCACCAGCGTTGATTGGTCGGCGGCGGGCCGTCGTCGAACACGTGGCCCTGATGCCCGCCGCAGCGGATGCAGTGGTATTCGGTGCGCGGCAGGATCAGCTTGAAATCCTTTTTGGTGCCGAGATGGCCGGGGATGTGGGTGATGAAGCTGGGCCAGCCGGTGCCGCTGTCGTACTTCATGCGCGAGGTGAAGAGCGGCAGGCCGCAGCCGGCGCAGACGTAGACGCCCGGCCGTTTCTCGCGGTCGAGCGGGCTGGAAAATGCGCGCTCGGTGCCGTCTTCGCGCAGCACGTCGAACTGCGCAGGGCTGAGGATCTTTTTCCACTCCGCTTCGGAACGCTGCAGCGGCTCGGTGGAGAGCGTCACGTCCGCGCCCGGCGCCAGCAGCGCCTTCCAGTCGCGTCGCATCGCCTCAACCTCCTGCTCGTTGGCCGTGGCTGCCGGCCGTGCCGTACTGTCGCAGGCCACGCCTGCCAAGGCCAATGGCGTAACCACGAACGCCCCGAGAAAAGTTCGCCGTTCCATGACAGGGCCTCGCTTTCTTCGTTCGTCAGACAGAAATGAGACCGGCCAGCCCGCACAAAATTCCACCGAGGTCTTCGCGCAGCCCGCCGTGCAACCAATTCCCTTCCGCCCTGGTCGAAATATCGTCCTTATACGAGGAGCGCGCCATGAAGAGAATCAGGCTATTCACCGTATTCCTGCTGGCGGCGCTTGCCATGCCGGGGATGGCAAGCGCTGCGGATGTCATGCTCGCCAAGGCCACCTTCGCGGGTGGTTGCTTCTGGTGCATGGAGCCGCCGTTCGACAAGCTTGACGGGGTGGTCTCGACGACGTCCGGCTATATCGGCGGCCACACGAAAAACCCGACCTACGAGGCGGTATCCGCCGGTGGCACCGGCCACGCCGAGGCGGTCGAGGGCGCCTACGACCCGGCCCGGATCAGCTACGCGAAGTTGCTCGACGTATTCTGGCGCAACATCGACCCGACCGTGCGCAACCGGCAATTCTGCGACGTTGGCGACCAGTACCGCAGCGCCATTTTTTATCACGATGCAGAACAGCGACGCCTCGCGGAACAGTCGAAAGCGGTACTTGAAAAGTCGAAACCGTTTCCTCAGCCGATCGTGACGGAAATCGTGGCGGCCGGCGTCTTCACACCGGCCGAGGCCTACCACCAGGACTACTACCTGAAGAACCCTCTGCGTTACAGGTTCTACCGCTATCGGTGCGGTCGGGACCAGCGTCTGGAGGCGTTGTGGGGGAAGCCGGAATAGCGTGCGGCTTGCCCCATCTTGGGCTGGCCTGGAAAGCAGCGAAACATGAACCGGCCGCACGGATTGGCAACCGTCTGCCCAGTTTGACAGGCTGCTAGACAGTCGCCTGAGCGACGCGCCCGCGCTCGTCAGTCCGGCTCACTGCGTCCGCCAGGTCAGGAAAAGCCGTTTCCCCAAAAGGATCGTTGACGCTGCGTGCGTTGCCGGACAGCAGATTCACCCGTTCGGCCACCCGATGCGGCGTACCGAGATCCGACCAGCCGCAATGCGGCGCAGGAAGCACCTGCAAATCCGCCACCTGGAACTGCAGGATATGGTGGGAGAAATCGATGTCCGGGATCCGCCCGTACAGATGGCCCAGTGCCCACGACGGATTGGTGGGGTCGGCTATTTTGGCGGTCGTGGCGAGGATGGCGTGGGCGTTGTCCGGAAAACGCATCTTGAACAGTTCCAGCAGGAGGTCGCCTGCCGCTGCAAAAATGCCGCTGTTCCACAGGCCGCCCTCCTGAATCAGCTTGCTCGCCACGCCCCGGGATGGCTTCTCGACAAAATGCCGTACCCCCTGCGCATGCTGTTGGGCCCCCTTCTGCGGGATGATGTAGCCCAGTTCCGGGTCGGCACCGTCAGGCTCGATCCCCAGCATGAAAATTTTTCTGGATTGGGCCGGCATCCAGGCAAGCATGAACGACATGGCCTGAATCAACGTGTCCTCGGCCAGCACGTGATGGTCGGCGGGAAGAAAGATCAGGCGTGCCTGGGGGTCGCGTTTAAGGATGTATGCGAGGGCAAGCAGCACGCCATTTCCCGTGCCGCGGTTGCGTGGCTGGACGATCAGGTTGTGCGGATGTATCTCATGGGCGTGCTGTTGCCACCAGTGCTCATGTCCTTTTGCCACCACCGCACAGACCCGTTCCTCGGGAACGATGGCGCCTGCCCGCTTCAGCGCGAGTCCGAACAGCGGCGGCCCGCCGTGGAGCGAACAGAATTGCTTGGGCACATGCCTGCCCGCTTCGTCCGCCGTCAGCGCCGCAAGCCGTTTGCCTTCGCCCGCCGCCAGCACCACTGCCCAGGTATGCTTGTCCTGCATCACTTCACTCCTTCTTGCTTATCCAATGAAACATTGGATGGTCGGGGTTCATCTATTCCGCCCCTTTTTGTCCCTGTTTCGACAAGCCCTCACCCAGGCACTCAGTCGAGTGCGATTTCCTGGATGTGGGGCCGGTTACCGCCATTACGCTTGGCCTGATAGCACGCCGCATCCGCCGCGGCCAGAATGCCGTTCAGGCTGTGCTTGTGCGTTTTGAAGATGGCAAGGCCGATGCTGACACCCAGCCGATACGATTTTCCGTTCCAGTGCAGGACATAGGATTCCACCGCCCGATGCAGTTGCTCCGCGCGCTGACGCGCAAGCTCCGCCGGGCAGCGCTCCAGCAGCAGGCCGAACTCATCCCCGCCCAGCCGTGCGAGGGTGTCCCGGCCGCGCACCTGCTCCTTGAGGCGCGCTGCGATCTGGCGGATGGCGACATCGCCCGCCGCGTGACCGGCCGTATCGTTGACAGATTTGAAGTTGTCCAGAT
>JAHJNP010000365.1 GCA_018820745.1 Gammaproteobacteria bacterium | reverse complement strand
CTTCATGTACCCCAAGGACACCAAGGATCCGGCCAAGGCCGGCAAGCTGCGCCTCTTGTACGAAGCCAACCCGATGGCCTTCATCGTCGAGCAGGCCGGCGGCGCCGCCACCACCGGGCGCGAGCGCATCCTCGACCTGGCCCCCGAAGGCCTGCACCAGCGCGTGCCGGTGATTCTCGGCTCCAAGACCGAAGTCGACACCGTGACGGGCTACCATCACGAAAAGGCTGCCTGAGCACCACCTTTCCCGGTTCGCCGGGTCGAAAAAGCCGGGCGTTGCCCGGCTTTTTCATGCGCGTAGCGGGATTTACGCTGCCGCCCGCCGCAGGCCGGCGCGCATCAGGCTCACGCAGTCATCCGGCGGCAACGGACGGCTGAACAGAAAACCCTGGACCTGATCGCAATGGTTGGCGCGCAGGTAGGCCAGTTGCGCCTCGGTTTCGACGCCTTCCGCCACCACGGTCAGCCCGAGGCTGCCGGCCAGCGTGATGATGGCGCGCACGATCGCGGTGTCGTTGTCGTCGCCCGGAATGTCATGGATGAACGAGCGGTCGATCTTCAGGCAGTGGATCGAGAAGGCCTTCAGGTAGCTCAGCGACGAATGGCCGGTGCCGAAATCATCCACCGCGATGCGGATGCCCAACTGTTCCAGTTCGGCCAGCACGGCCGCGGCGGATGCCAGATGGTCCATGATCGACGATTCGGTGAGTTCCAGTTCGAGATCGCCCGGCGCCAGGCCGCTGTCGCTGAGGGCGGCGCTGATTTCCTCGGCCAGATCCTTCTGCCGGAACTGCCGCGTCGACAGGTTGACCGCCATGCTGCCGGCAGCCAGTCCCATCTCCTGCCACGTGCGCATCTGGCGACAGGCCTCGCGCAACACCCAGTCTCCGATCGGCAGGATCAGCCCGCACTGTTCGGCGATCGGGATGAACTCGTCCGGACTGACCGCGCCCAGTTCCGGCGACTGCCAGCGCAACAGCGCCTCCCAGCCCATCAGGCGACCAGACAGTATTTCTATCTTTGGCTGGTAATGCAGCGCGAGTTCATTGTGCGCCAGGGCGTGCTTCAGGCGTGCTTCCAGCAGCACGCGGCGCTGGATTTCCTCCGACAGGTCGCGGCTGAACACGACAAGCGCATTGCGCCCGGACGACTTGGCACGGTGCAGGGCCAGGTCAGCGTAGCGCATCAGCACGCTGGCCGACTCGCCATCCGTCGGGTAGGTGACGATGCCGATGCTGGCACCGATGCCCAAATGGTCGTTGCCGATGTCGAACTCGCAGGACATGGTCCGCAGCAAATCCTGTCCCACCTGGGTTGCCCGTTCGACCGGCGCATGTTCCAGCAGGATCACGAACTCGTCGCCGCTGAAGCGCGCCACGAAAGCGGCTTTCGGCAAATTCGCGCGGATGCGCTGGGCCACCGCCACCAGCAGCAGATCGCCGTGCTCGTGGCCCAGCGTGTCGTTCACGTTCTGGAAATGATCCAGATCCAGCAAAAGCACAGCGCACGGCGCATCCTGCCGGGCGCGCGCCACCGCCTGGTTGAGTCTGTCGTTGAATGCCGCGCGGTTCGGCAGTCCGGTCAGGTCGTCGTGACTGAGCATGTGCCGCATCTGGCGAAACGGCCGGCTCACTGCCTCGGCATAGATCGCGCGGTAGAGAAAATAATAGGCAAATACCTTGTACAAATGGCCCAGCAGGTTGGCCACGCTGGTGACGTCCACATACACGATGAAGAACAGTTCGCCCGCCGCCAGCAGCAGCAGGGCCAGCATCAGGCTCTCGATATCGCAGTTGGTGATCCGTTGACGGCGCAAGTACAACAGGGCGGCAATCGCCAGGTAAAAGCCGAACACCAGCCATTCAAGGGTGATTTTGAGCGGGGTCTGGCCTTGGCCGGTCACGTACATCGCCGGCACGCTGTGCGGTGACGCCAGAAGCCCGTAAGAAAGCGCCCCCACCACGAACAGAACCCCGATCCAGGCGTGGCGGCGAAGCGGGAAACGCGCGACGGAGGCTTCCGGTAGCAGCACGTAGGCCAGCAGGCCGATCCCGGCTGCGAAGCGGCCGCACAGCCAGAACAGGACAGATTTATGGGGGGAATTGGGGCTGATCAGGTCCGGCATCCCCAGGTAGGACAGAAAATGCAGGATATCGAACAGCGCCACCGCCAGAAACGCGCAGCCCAGCACCACGGAGCGGACCGAGCGCACGGTTTCCTGCACGCCATGGCCGGTGAAGAAGATCAGCGCCGCAACGATGATGGCGAATATTTCCATCATCGAATGCGCCGCCAGGAAAGTCGGGGCCGAAAACACCAGCTGATTGGCCGTCACGGCCTGCCACAGCAACAGCGGAATGCTCGCGGCCAGCAAGAGTCCCCCTGCGCGGCGGTGGGTTTTATATTCCTGCAGTCGAATCAAGAAAACGGTCCTCGCCAGCGTGGCGGAGAGGCAATAACCATACTCCGCACCTATAAGTATAGGTACGTAGTATTTCGAGTTTGAGAGCCAAGGTCAACGGTTTTCAAGCGGACTCGCCCACGCCAATGCCCGTGTCACCCGCCCGAAAAGAGGACGAACAGCGAAACCCCGATGGCGAGCAGAGAGAGCGTAACGGCCACCCCGCACAGGACGGCCATGCGCCTGAAGCGCGACTCTGCGACGGCCACGGCCTGCTCGAGCGCGGTCACCGTTTTCTGCAGCTGCCCGGCCAGTTCCTTGACGTGCAGCGCATTCTGCGAGGCCGCCGTCTGCAGCTCGGTAATCTGCTTCTGCAAAACGTCGGACTGGGCGGCAGCCGCCTCGTCGCTTTTGCGCGTGGTAAACACCGGCAGCGCCGACGAAACGATGGGGCTCACAAAAGGCAGAATCGCCTTGACCGCGGGAATCAACCATGCCGCCATGAAATCTCCTTGTCTGATGCGGCGTGGCGCCGCGAACGCTACTTTAGCGCAGGCGGCGAGGCCTGCCTGAAAAGCGCCAGCGCCTGCCCCCTTTGCACGGCGTGGTCGACGATCGGCAACGGGTAGTCGCGCCCGATGACGCAGCCCGCGCGCTGCTGCTCGGCGGCAGACATCGTCCACGGGGCATGGATGAATTTTTCCGCCACGCGGGTGAGTTCCGGCAAATAGCGGCGGATGAAATGCCCCTGCGCGTCGAAGCGCTCGGACTGCGTCACCGGATTGAAGATGCGGAACCAGGGCTGGGCGTCGCAGCCGACCGAGGCTGCCCATTGCCAGCCGCCGCTGTTGGCGGCCAGGTCGAAGTCGATCAGCTTGTCGGCGAAATACTTTTCGCCCCGCCGCCAGTCGACCAGCAGGTCCTTGGTGAGGAACGAGGCGGCGACCATGCGCAGGCGGTTGTGCATGTAGCCGCTCTGGTTCAACTGCCGCATCGCGGCGTCGACCAGCGGGTAGCCGGTGCGCGCCTCGCTCCAGGCTTTGAAATGGCCGGGGGGATTCGGCCACGGCAGCGCGTGATATTGGCGTTTAAAGCTATGCCCGCTGGCGACGTCGGGGCGGTGCCACAGAATCTGATGATAGAAATCGCGCCAGATCAGTTCGGACAGCCAGGTCTGCGCGCCGCGGCCGCCCTGCTGCCAGGCCGCGGCGGCGAGCTGGCGGATCGACACCGTGCCGAAGCGCAGGTGCACCGACAGATAGGACGGCCCTTTCACGGCGGGGAAGTCGCGCGTGTCCTGATAACGGTCGATGCGGCCGAGAAAGTCGTCGAACAATCGTGCCCCGCCCGACATGCCGGTGGGCAGCTTCATGTCGCGCAGGTTGGTGGGGGCGAAGCCCATGTCCCACAAGCCAGGGATTGGCGTCGACCGCGCCTCCAGCCGGTCGGCATAGGCCTCGACCGGATAGGCCTGCAGGTCAAACGGCGTCAGCCTTTTCAGCCAGGCATTCTTGTAGGGGGTGAAGACGCTGTAGGGCGTGCCGCCGGCGGTCAGCACTTCCTCGCGTTCGAAGATCACCGCATCCTTGGTGTGATGGACGGCGATGTCGCGCGCGCGCAGCGCGGCTTCGACGGCGGTGTCGCGCGCCAGCGCGGCGGGGTCGTCGTCATGGTTGAAGAACACGGCCTCGGCCTCGAGTTCGGCCGCCAGTGGCACGATCTCGTCGCGCGCGACGCCATGCCTGACCACCAGACCGCCGCCCCGGGCCTGCAGGGCCTGCTGCAGTTCGGTCACGCTGGCATGGATGAACTCGACCCGGCGGTCGGCCGGATCGGGGAGCGCATCGAGGATGTCGCGGTCGAAAATGAAGGCGCACACGACCTGATGGCTTCGCTTGAGCGCGTGGTAGAGCGCAGCGTGGTCGAAGTCGCGCAGATCGCGGCGGAACCACACCAGGGCGCGGGCGTATTCAGTCATGGGGCATACTGGTCGCTATAGTGTAGGAACAGGGTGCAAAAAGGAGTGCTTGCCTGAATTGAGGCAGATTACAATGGGAGGGCAATCATGGATACCGTCAATCTCACCCACAATTTTCTGATCGCCATGCCGGGCATGGTCGACCCCAATTTCAACGGCACGCTGACCTATATCTGCGACCACAGCGAGCAGGGCGCGCTGGGCGTGGTGGTCAACCGGCCGATCGATCTGGACTTGTCGACGCTGTTCGAGCAGATTGGCCTGTCGCTGCCCGAGCGCCTGCAACGCAAAACCGTCTACTTCGGCGGCCCGGTACAGACCGAACGCGGCTTTGTGCTGCACACCCCGCCGCTCACCTTCAGTTCCACCCTCACCGTCAATGACGCGGTCAGCCTCACCACCTCGAAGGACGTGCTGGAAGCGGTGAGCCAGGGTTCGGGGCCGGAAAAGTTCATGGTGTCGCTGGGCTACGCGGGCTGGGGTGCCGGCCAGCTGGAAGAGGAAATCAAGCAGAACGCCTGGCTGTCGGTGGCCGCCGACCCGCAGGTGATCTTCGACCTGGCACCCGAAGAACGTCTGCCTGCTGCGATGAAGCGCCTCGGCATCGACTTCGCCAGCCTGTCCGACGAAGCTGGGCACGCTTGACTTGAGCTATGCAGACACCCACGGCACGGTGCTGGGCTTTGACCTCGGCCTGAAGCGCACCGGCGTGGCCTCGGGCGATCTGTCGATCGGCGTCGCGCATCCGCTCACCGTCATCCAGGCCGACTCCACCGATGCGCGGCTCGCCGCCATCGCCGGGCTGATCGCCGAGTGGCAGCCGGTGCTGCTGGTGCTGGGCCTGCCCACCCACGCCGACGGCGGCGAGCACGAAATGACCCGGGTGGCCAAAAACTTCGCGCGCAAACTAGAATCGCGCTTCAAGCTGCCGGTGTTTCTGGTGGACGAGCGCCACACCAGCACCGCGGCCGAAGCCGAATTGCACGAACGCGGCATCCACGGCAAGAAGAACAAGGCGCTGACCGACGCCGTCGCCGCCCAACTGATACTGCAAGGATTTTTTGATGCCCGCCTCATTGCCTGACATCGACCCGCTGATCGCGCAACTGGCCGCCGCCATCGCCCCCACCCTCACACCGGACACCGTCATCGTCGGCATCCACACCGGCGGGGTGTGGGTGGCCGAGCGCCTGCACGCGCTGCTCGGCTGCGCCCTGCCGCTCGGCACGCTCGACATCTCGTTCTACCGCGACGATTTTTCGCGCATCGGCCTGCACCCGCAGGTGAAGCCGTCCAGCCTGCCGTTCGACCTCGAAGGCCGCGACATCCTGCTGGTCGACGACGTGCTGCACAGCGGGCGCACGGTGCGCGCGGCGATGAACGAGCTGTTCGACTACGGCCGCCCGGCCTCGATCCGGCTGGCGGTGCTGGTCGACCGCGGCGGCCGCGAACTGCCGATCCGCCCCGACTTTGCCGGCCTCACGCTCTCCGTTCCCGACCACCAGAACATCAACCTTTCGCGGCTGGACGACGGCCACCTGATCCTTTCCCTCGCATGAATCTACAACTCACCGAAGACGGCAGGCTGCGCCACCTGCTCACCCTGGACGGCCTGCCGCGCGCGATCCTGACGCAGATACTCGACACCGCCGAATCCTTCATGGACGTCGGCGAGCGCG
>JAHJNP010000364.1 GCA_018820745.1 Gammaproteobacteria bacterium | reverse complement strand
TTGCAGGAAGACGAACAGGTCGAGCGGGGAGTCGAAGTAGTGGGCGGCGCCATCCTTGAAAATACTTTGCGCGGCCCAGCGCGAAAAGCGGGCGGGATACATGCCACATACCGGACAGCGCGCATCGGCGGGGATCGGCCGCGGTGCGAGCATTGCCCGCCCTGAGGCGGGATCATAGGGCGTTGCGGGTGCAACGATGCAAAGGTCATTCGAGAACAGGTTGGCGTCGCGTGCCGCCTGCTTGCCAAGGGGCAGCAGCAAGAGGGCAGCAATTGCGATCGCCAGCACGCCACCCGCCAGCGAGACCAGCCTCGCCGAACGGCGCATCAGGCGATGCCCTTGATCCCGAGCATGGGGTCGTCGAGCAAGGCCCGGATCAGTCTGTGCAGATTGTCTTCCGGCAGGGCGTCGGGGCGTGTGATCGGGTCTGCAACGATGCGGCCGCCCGCATCGTGAAAATGGTTGGGGAAGGTCGCAAGCCCGCGGTGCAGGGGCGCGGTGTCGATGCCGGATTCGGCGTCGCCATAGGCCCAGCGTAGCGAATAGGCATCGGCTGCGGCATACCGCACGTCCAGCGTCACGCCATTCTTCAGGCGGATGATCAGGGCATCCTGCTTCTGTTCGACGGGGGATGCGAGATCATCCGCGAAGGATGCTTCGATCACCGCACCCAGTTCAAGGTGGAGGCTCATTATCGATTGACCTCCTTCAGGCATTCGCCGAGCATGGCGCGCACCGATTCGCGGGTGTCGGCCAGAATCCTGGCAGCCAGATAATGTTCATAGGCAGGATGCTCGGCCGCCGCGCCGGACTGAATGTGCTGCAGCAGCGCCACATCGTCCTCTACCGCGTAGGGCTTGAGAACGGCGTTGCGGTTCTCGCGCAGTTCATAGACCAACCGTGACAACAGTTGAAGTTCCGTTGCCACGTCAGGCTCAAGGTTCTCGAAAAAATTCGCCATGATGCTTACATGTTGCTGTCGTGGAGTGCGCCGCCATCCAGCACCACCATGTCGGGCGTGATGTCGGCGAAACGATAGACCTTGCCGCCGTACTCGGCGGCAAATTTCACCGCGTCGTGCTCCTGCGCGAAACTCGCGATCGTCGGCCCCATGGAGCCGCGGCGCTTGCTGCCATGGACGTAGTAAGCGGTCTTCGCATCGATCCAGTGATCGCGGGGGACATCCCAGTCGGCACGGCCCATGTCCTGCACGAAAAGGCCCTGCACGGCCCTGACCTGCTCGGGACTGAGGTAGATGTTGAACATTTCCACCGTATCGCAGAAGAAATCCGGCTCCGCCTGCCCGGCGTAATGGACCTGTGCCTTGGGGCCGGGATAATCGGCGAGCAGCATGCCGTCGAGGGCGCAGGATGTACCGTGGCTGATCTCCAGCGGAACAACTGCGGTCTGGGTCCCCGACTGGCCGCAGGCCGCCAGCGCGGTTGCTGCCAGCGCGGCAAGAATGAGTGTATGTCGTATGGCGTTCATTTACGGAATCTCCAGGTTGCAATACCTAGCGGCGCAGCGATCCAGGCCAGCATCACCAGACCCAGCAGCCAGGGCTCGGCCAGTGCACGGGGGAAAACGGTCGCCAGTCCGTACAGGGTACGGACGTCGTCCAGGGCAAAAATGTTGAGAATGCGGAAAACGTCTGCCGGGTTCGCCAGCAGCAGGTAAGGAAAGATCTCGCCACCGTAGCGACCGCCGGTGACCACCAGCGCGCCCAGCAGCAGCAGATCGAACACCAGCACGAAGAAGAACCATAGCGCAATCGCCATGCCCGACGCACGGGTGCGATCCGTGGCGAATACCGACACCATCACCGCGAGGCTGAGGAAGGCCATGCCGAGCAGCACTGAACTGAGCATGAACCCAAAATAGTGATACAGGGCACTCAACTCGAGGTTCGGCGCGAGCACGACGGCGACCAGGCCAAAGCCCGCCACCGTGGAAAACGCCAGCGCTGCTGCCAATCCGAGGTATTTGCCCAGCAGCAGTTCGAAGCGGGTGAGCGGCATCGACAGCAACAGATCGAGCGAGCCGCGCTCGCGTTCGCCGACGATGGCATCGAAGCCGAGAATCAGCGCGATCAGCGGGATCAGGTAAATCACCAGGCTGACCAGGCTGGCAATGGTGAACTCGATCGAGCGGAAGCCCACCGCGCCTTGTTGGGCGCCGCCGAAATAGGCGATCACCAGCGCGAATACGGTGAACACCAGGGCGACTGCGAGCACCCAGCGGTTGCGGATGCGGTCCCAGAATTCTTTGCCGGCGAGGGTTGCGATCTGTCTGAATTCCATGTGCGTCCGTTCTAGTCGGAGAAGCCGAAGAACACGTCTTCGAGCGAGGGTTCGCGCACATGCAGGTCGAGCACCATGCCATCGAGCCGGGCCAGCGTCTCCAGCACCTGCATCTTTGCTTCGCGCTGGCACTGCACTGCGAGGCGGTCGCTGTGCGCTTCCATTCCGGTGATCGGCAGATGAACCAGCGCAGCGCGCACCCGATCGATGTCGGCAGGTGCAAGCCGGATATCGAACCAGAGCGGAAGGTCGATCTGCTCGCGCAGGGCCTGCACCGTGCCGATGGCCTGGATGCGGCCGGCGGACATGATTGCGAGGCGATCAACGCGTTCCTGGATCTCGGCGAGAATGTGCGAGCTCAGGATCATCGTGACCCCCTGGTTCCTCAGGTCGCGCAGGATCGCGTAGAAGTCGCGGATGGCCTCCGGGTCCAGGCCCGAGGTCGGCTCATCGAGGAACAGGATCTGGGGCTGGCCAAGCAGGGCTTGCGCGAACCCGAGCCGTTGCCGCATGCCCTTGGAGTATTCGCGCACGCGTCGTCCCGTGGCATCGGCAAGACCGACGCGTTCGAGTGCGCTCGGACAGTCGCGCGCGGGTACACCCTTGAGTCGGGCGAAAAACTGCAGCGTCTCCAGTCCGGTGAGATTGTCGTAGAGGACGACGTTCTCGGGGAGGTAGCCGATCCGGCGGCGCACCGCTCGAAAACCCCCGCCGGTAACGGCTGCGCCAGCGATCCGGATTTCGCCGGCAGTGAGTGGGATCAGTCCGAGCATCAGCTTGAACAGCGTGCTTTTGCCCGCGCCGTTGTGGCCGATGAGGCCGAACAGTTCACCGCGGCCGACGTCGAGATCAACGCCTTCAACGGCGTGCACTGCGCCATAGTATTTGCTGGCGGCGCGGACGCTGACGACGGGCGCGCTTGCGGCGGCGGTGTCAGCGGGAACCGGGGTAAGACTTGCCAAGCCAGTTTCTCCAGTCATTGTGTGTTTGCCGCATCCGCGGGTTGGGGTCGACCACGCTGGGCGCGCGCAATAAAGGGAACTGCCGCCCAATCAGCCGCAGCGTCTGCACCGCAGGGCTCGCCAGCAGGAGCTTGGTCATCGGGTGCCGCCAGGACAAGCGGTCGACCATGTCGTTGGCCTCGTAAGGGATGTCGCCGATGCCGTCGCCGTCACGGTCCCAGCCGAGGTAGTTGCTCCAGTGATTGCCTTGTTCGCTCCCCCAGACCTCGTCCCGTGCGCCGACATAGCGGACCTGTTCGCGGTTGGCGATGATGTCATTGCCCTCCACCCGGTTGTTCTTCGAGCCGGCCCACAGGTGCACGCCGACGAGGTTGTCGACCACCAGATTGTTGCGCAGCGTATTGTATTCGGCGTCGTAAATGAAGAAACCGCGGGCATTGCCGGCCACCACGTTGTCTTCCACCACCGCGTCCTGGATGGTGCGCAACATGATGCCGTGGTCGGAATTGGCCCAGGCGCGATTCTTGCGCACGACCTGGTTGCGCACTTCCATCAGCGCCAGCCCGCCCCGGTTCAGCCAGGAGTCGTTGCCTTCCCACAGGTTGTAATAGGAATTCATGTAATGCGTGCCGTAGCGGCTGTGGTGCAGCCGGTTGCCGCGGAAGATCGCGTGGTGCGAGACATCGACATAGATGGCATCCCGTACGAAGCTGATCCGGTTGCCGATGATGCGTGCACCGGTCGTGTTGTAAAGCTGGATACCGTTGCCGCGCGACGAGGATCGGTAATCGCGCTTGCCGGTAATGAGGTTGTTTTCGATGCGCACGTCGTTGGCCTTCTCGATCCACAGGCCGAACAGGTTGTAGCTCAGGTCGCAATTGCGCACCACTGCGCGATGCGCGCCCGGCCAGATATAGATGCCGGCATTCTGGTCGAGCAGGCTGTCGCCGGAGTCGGTCACGATCAGCCCCTCGATGACGACGTCCGGAGCGGTCACGCGGATCGTGTCGCCTTCGAGGCCGCCGCTCAGCGTCGGTCGATCGATCCCCCTCAGGGTCAGTGGCTTGTCGATCACCAGCCGTTCCTGATAGCGACCTTTCTCCACTCGCACCACGTCGCCCGGGGCCGCCTGGGCGATGGCAGCGGCGATGGATTCCCCCGGGCGTACCGTCAGCTCGCCGGCGAACCCGGCGCCGACCGCCAGCAGGCAGGCCAAGGCGCCAAGCAGCGTGCGCGCTGCGAGGGAAACGCGATGGGCGGCTAGTAAAGCCATTGCAGGGACGGCAGGTTCTGCAGGTAGTCCAGCACACCTGCGCCTTTCATCAGCAGGAACAGGACGATGGCAATCAGCAGGTTCTTGAATGCGACATAGGAGGCCATGTCCGCCCACGATGCGGGGCGCAAGTTGCGACCCCACCATGGACCATCCTTGACGTAGGGTTTGCAGCGCATGCGCACCACCATCTCGTACACGCTCCAGGCCAACCACCAGCCGAGGACGATGCCCGGGCCGACTTGCCCTGCGGCGCCGAGCACCCAAACCCAGGTCACCAGCACGGCCAGGGCCAGACTGGTGGCCAGCAGCAGGCGCGGTTGCTGCGGCGCCTTGCGGCTCCATGGGAACAGGTGATCGAAGAATTCCTGCCCGATGAAGGCGGGGAGGCTCTGCCGCGCCGTCGCGACGGGTGCAGCGGCAACCGGGAT
Organism: Gammaproteobacteria bacterium; assembly: GCA_018820745.1. Taxonomy (GTDB): domain Bacteria; phylum Pseudomonadota; class Gammaproteobacteria; order Burkholderiales; family Thiobacillaceae; genus Thiobacillus. The sequence goes on along the minus strand of JAHJNP010000364.1, from coordinate 6,218 downwards.
GATGGGGATGTAGTAGCCGTCCGCCCCGATCGGGGTCAGCGGCTCGCCGGCCTTGGTGCGGCGCTTGCGTTCCTGAACCAGCGGCGGGCAGGCATGGTCGTCGTAATAGAGCACCTGGCAGTCGAGGCACAGTAGACATTCGCGCTGGTCGATACGGCCGGACGCGTCGATCGCTTGTGAGCCGCAGCCGACCGCGCACGCGGCACAGGGACCGCATTCTTTCTTGCGCTTGAGCCCCCACCAGCGGAACGTCGAGGGAACCGCCAACGCAGCGCCGAGTGGGCACAGGTATTTGCAGAATGGACGTTCGAAAAAAGCCGCGGCGATCAGCAGCACCGACCAGAAAAGCACATAGGGCCAGGAGCGGTTCCATACGCCGACGAGAAAGGTGGTCTTGAAGGGTTCGATCTCGGCGAGTTTCTCGGCCATCCCGATGGAATAGAACGACACCCCGAGCAGGCCGGCGAAGATGCCGTATTTGACCCACTTCAGGCGATCATGCCAGCGCTGCGGCAGCAGGTGGCGCTGATAGCGTTTGAGTCCCAATTTCCCGGCCACGTGGTAGACCAGTTCCGAGAGCGAGCCATAGGGACACATCCAGCCACAGAACATCCCGCGCCCCCAGAAGAACACGGAGACGATGATGAAAATCCAGAACAGGAAGACGAATGGGTCGGTGAGGAACAGTTCCCAGCGCCATTCGAACAGGATGGCGTGGAACCAGGTCAGCACCTGCGTGATGGACGGCACCGCCAGCAGGTAAAAGCCGACAAAGCCGATCGATGTAATCCACAGAAAATATTTCGGAATGTCCTTCCAGCGCTTGTCCTTGAGCGTTGAGCGCCTGACCAGCGTGTCCCGCAGCGCATAGACCGTTCCCGCGGCAGCGAGCCACAACAGAAACAGCACGGTCTCGACCTTGCGTGATTTCCAAACCGTCACCCAGGTCGCTTCCGGCTTGACGATTTTCGGCCGGCCCCCTTCAAGATAGCGGCCCGGCAGCCAGTACTCGCGGCTAAAGTTGACAAAGGTCCGGGCACCCGTCTGCTGGTCCATCTTGTTGGCCAAAAACACCAGGTTCCAAGGGTAGGCCGCGCTGAATATCGGCGAGCGGATGATGAAGATGGCCGACTCCCGGTAGGCGGGCGCGCCGGCCGCCTCGATCTTGTAAAGGTTGAGATAATCCAGGTCGCGAAAAGTGAAGGTGTCCATGTCCTGCGCCACCTGCACCCGGTCATAGATGCCGCCTCGCACAAAGCCCGAGCCCTTGAACGATTCCACGCCGTTGGCGATGAGGAAGATGGCATGGTCGCCGGGCTTGAGCCGCGACATCAAGCTTTGATAGACAGAATCGCCCAGCACGCTGCGCCCTACCGCCGGGGCATTGAGATACCCAAAATGGATGTCGATGTAGGGCAGGTCCGAGCGTGGCATCCCGACCTCTGTGGTGTCGACCTTGAGCCGCTGGATACTGCCCTCTTCGAGGAGCGCCTGCCAATCCAGCTTGCCGGTCACCTCGGTGAACTTTGCCTGGGGGTGGACGGTGGGCTTGATGATGCCCACCTGCCTGGCGATCGCCAGGCCGCTGCGCAAAATGACCTGGTTCTCCGCAATCACGGTGACCGTGGCGCCGGTGATCGCGTCCAGACCGATCACGCCCTGGCCGGCGTTGCCCTTGCCCACGTTGATCTTGTCGCCGACGAACTTGCCGAGGTACTGGGTGGTGAACTTGGTGAGTTCGGCCTCCGGGATGCCCAACAGCAGGATCGGCTCGGAATGACGCAGAATCCGGATGCCGGTAATGATGCCGCGGGTGTCCATGCCGAGCAGGGTCACTACCGGTTTGCCCGAGTAGGCGGGGATGTCCACGATGTCGGTGGACAGGAATACGTAACCGATCAGTTCACGATCGTCTTTGTCGCTGTCGTCGTCCTTCTGGATGCGCGTTTCTTCGTCGCTATCTCCATTTTCGCCGGCGTGATCGTCTTTTTTGCTGCGGTAGGCCTCGACATAAGCCGGCTTGCCCATGCGGTGGGAAAAGCTGTCAGCGCCAGGCAGCACATCCTTGCATGCGACATGCGCGCAAAGATCCGGGTCAGTGGACAACTGCGCGGGCAGGGGCGTCTCATAGCTGCCGCCGGCAGCCAGGCCCCAGGCGCAGCACAGATAAAGAACCGTCAGAAAACGGAAAAAATGGCCGGAAGGAGAAATCATGAAAAAACCGGCGAACCTCAGGATGCCAACTGGAACACGCGCAATGGACCGCGGTCCATTGTGACGCAGGTTTCATGAATTTTGCAGCAATACCCCGTTTCCTTTGCGGAAACGGGGTGTCGTTCAAGCTTCGACAATCATCCGGCTACGCATTTCAAGGTGCAAAGCGTGGCAGAAGTTGGTGCAGTAACACCAGTACACCCCCGGTTTGTCGACAACGAACGTGACCGACTTGGTCTCCTGCGGGTTGACGATGAACTGGATGTCGTACTTGGGAATCGCGAAGCCGTGGGTCAGATCCTCCACCTTGTCGAGGTTGGTCAGGATGAGGGTCACCTCATCGCCCTTCTTGACCTTGAATTCCCGCAGGCTGAAAGTCGGGGCCTGGCTGGTGAGCTTGACGGTCACCTTTTTGCCATTGCGGAAAACACCAGACTCCTTCGGATCCTTGACCGCCAGAGGGAATTCGTCAAGGTTGTAGATCTGCCGCGTCTTGATGATGTCGCGCCGGACGATGATCGAATCGTGCGGCTCCGAGTACACCGAGTGGTCAGCCACCAGCTTCATCTTGTCGCCGCTGATGTCGATCAGCTGGGCGGTTTCGGCATGGAGCGGACCCACGGGCAGGAAGCGATCCTTGGAGAACTTGTTGTCGGAAATAAAGTAGCGGCCGTCCGATTCCTTCGTCTCGCCCATCGAGGTGAAACCGTGCCCCGGCTGATAATGCACGTCGATGCGGTCCAGGATGACCTTGGCATTCTTGTCGCCCTGGAACGATTTGATCGCCGCTTCCACGTTCCACTTCACGATCTGGCTGTCGAGGAACAAAGTGGTGTAAGCATTGCCCTTGTTGTCGAATCCGGTGTGCAGCGGTCCCAGCCCGATCTCGGCTTCGGCAACCACCGTATCGCGGGCCGCGGTCACGCCGCCATCGAACCATTTCAGCACCAGGGCATGGTCGACCACCGAAGCCGTCGGCGAAAGCTTGCCCGAGCAGACGTAATACTTGCCGTCCGGGCTGATGTTCACGCCATGCGGGTTCTTCGAAATCGGCACGTAGCAGGTCAGGGCGGTTTTCGGATCCTGGTTGGAGGCTCTTGTGCCGTCGACCACCGGGACCTTGGAACCCCCGATGTAGCTCACCTTGCCGGCCTTTACCGCATCTTCGATACGCGCCACGTTGAAGAACAGGCACGCGTCCATCTCCGCTGCCATCATGTCTTCGTAATGGACGCCATTCTCGGTGTTGTACTGGTTGGTCGCCGCCAGCTTGCCGTCGTAGGAACTTGCCACCAAGTCGCAATTGCCGTCGATCAACACCTGCCAGCGCATTTCCATGGTCTCGGAGTCAACACAGCTGAAGAGCGTCTTGTACGCGCTTCCATCCTCCAGGTCGCGCCCATCGTTGGGGAGCGGAATCGCGAACTCTGCGCCACAGAACACCCGCGTGGTGTGATTGATATTGGGGTCGACCGGGTCGCGCTTGTCGGTGAAGGTGCCGTGAAAGCCCTGGATGTTGGGCAATTCGATGATCTTGTCGCATTCCATGGTATCCATGCGGATACGTGCCAGACGACCATGGATCTTGTCGTTCACGAACATGTATTTGCCGTCGTAGGTGCCGTCTTGGTAACTCTGGTGTACGTGGTGGGTATCGCCCGTGGTGTACTTCGGCGTGCCGTTGGGCTTGGTGCCCAGGATGGCCTTGGATTCATTGGTTACCCCCCAGCCCACCAGACAGTCCATGTTGAAGACCGGGATACGCTTCAGCTCGCGGCCGGACGGCAGGCCGTAAATGCGCACCTCACCCGAATGGCCGCCACTGGAAAATGAGTAATATTCATCGAGTTCGCCCGGTGGCACCTCGTACTTGCCGTGATCGCCCTTGGCGCTGGCGGCTGGGGCGCCCGGGGCGGCCTCTGAGGGAACCGATTCATTCTTGCAGGCCGACAGGCCCACAGAAAGCCCGGCGCCGGAAAGACCAACCAGTGCGGCAGTATTGAGGAATTTGCGACGGCCAAGGTCAGGCTGGGCATCGTGCGGTTTGATGTCGTCTTGTGTCATGATTCCGGGACTCCCTCTTCTCAATTGATCGGTGCTGCCGGTTTTGAATTCAGGGCAATCCCCAAGCTTGAATACTGGCGGGAGCCCACGAAATCACTACTGCGACAAAAAGTCGCAGTCAAACTATAGCAAACAAGAATCAAAGATATTTTGATCCAGACCAGAAGCGAGGCGGAATCGGCGTGATAAGACGAATCGACTCCCCCAGAAGAGGTAGGGTGGGTAGCGCCCAGCTACTTGATTTTTATGTGTTTGATGAAAGGTGACGTTTGCGGCCCTCAATTTTCGACCCATTGTGGGTATGTGCCGCCGAGAATGCCCATGGAACCCTATGAAGACTAAACGCGGATTCCTGCAGCATTCGCTGCTGCTCAAGCTGGGCGGCATGCTGGCCTTGATCGCCAGTTTCGCCATCCTCGGCATGGCCAGCTCGGGCATCATCGCCGAGTCGGTGCAGGGCAGCGGCGAGGCGATCAATCTGGCGGGCAGCCTGCGCATGCAGGCCTACAAGATGACCAGCCTTACGCTGACGGCACGCCAGCCGGAGGGTGCCGAAGCGTCCGCGCGGCTGCGCACTGCGATCGACAGTTTCGAGTCCACGCTCACCGATGCGCGCATCACCGACGTGATGCCCCGCCAAGCCGGGTCCGCGCTTTCGCGCAGCTACGCAAATGTGGTGACGAGCTGGCACACGCGGGTGAAGCCGCGTTTTCTGGCGGCAGCGGAAAGCGGCTCGCCCCCCCCCGAAAACAGCACGCCGCTGTTCGATGACGTCACCCTGTTCGTCGACGAGATCAACGATCTGGTCAAGCAGATCGAGCTGGCCACCGAGGCGAAAGTGCTGGTGCTGCGCATGGTGCTGGGTGCGGCCTTGCTGATGACCCTGCTGATCGGCGCGCTGACTCTGGTGCTAGCGCGCAATGACCTGATCCTGCCGCTGCGCAACCTGCTGGCGTTTGCTTCAAATGTCGGACGCGGCAATCTCGCGGTGCGCACCGAGCACACCGGCAGCGACGAACTGGGACGGCTGGGACAGGCCTTCAACCACATGGCGGAAGACCTTTCCAGGCTGTACCAGAACCTGGAAGCGCGGGTGACGGAAAAGACCGCCGAACTCACCATCGCCAACCGTTCGCTGGAACTGCTCTATCACTCGATCGCCCGGCTCTACAACGGGCCGGTGGCGCCGGACACCTACGCCATCCTGCTGAAGGATCTGGAAGACGTGCTGGGCGTGGGGCACGGGCGAGCCTGCCTGGTGGAAGCCGGCGACGCCCGCGCGCGGGTGATCGCCAGCACGCTGCACCCGGACAGCGGCGATCCCGACCTGTGCGGCCTGATGAGTTGCGCCGAGTGCCTGGCGCACCACACGCTGGCCGTGCATCCGCTGCACGATGGCCGGCGCGTGCTGTCATTGCCGTTGAAGGACACCGAGCACCAGTACGGCGTGCTGCAGCTTGAAATGCCGCCGGGCAAGGAACTGGCACCGTGGCAGACCCAGTTGCTGGAAGCGCTGTCGCGCCACATCGGCATCGCCATCGGCACTGCGCGGCGCAGCGAACAAAGCCGCCGGGTGTCGCTGCTGGAAGAACGCGCCGCGCTGGCGCGCGACCTGCACGATTCGCTGGCGCAGTCGCTCGCCTACATGAAAATCCAGGTCAGCCGGATGAAGCCGCTGCTGGACGATCCGCAGCGGGGAAACGAGGCCAGGGACGTGCTGGCCGAGCTGCGTGAGGGCCTGAACAGCGCCTACCGCCAGCTGCGCGAACTGCTCACCACCTTCCGCCTGCGCATCGAGGGCGAAGGGCTGGCTGCCGCCCTGCGCACCACGGTGACCGAGTTTTCCGGCCGTGGCGGCATCCCGATCAAGCTGGACGTGCATCTGGCCGGCTGCACGCTCAGCGCCAACGAGGAAATCCATGCCCTGCAGATCATCCGCG
>JAHJNP010000363.1 GCA_018820745.1 Gammaproteobacteria bacterium | reverse complement strand
GCTGGCCGCCCAGACAGTGGCCGATCACCGGAATGTCCGCCGCGACCGCCTGGCGGATCAGTGCAAGTTCGGGCTCAATCCAGGGCAGGTCGTCGTTCACGCTCATCGGCCCGCCCATCAAGCAGACGCCGGAAACGCCGTTAAGGTTTTCGGGCACGGCGTCGCCGGCGTCGATGCGCACCAGCTGCCAGGGAATGCCGTGGCGATCCAGGAACGTGGTGAAATATCCCGGCCCTTCGGTCGGGGAATGACGAAAAATCAGAACAGGATGCATGATGGCTTTCAAACAAAAATCAATCGCACTCATCATAGCCGCAGGGGGACTAGGATGCACGGCGGCCGGGGCTGTCAGCGTGTCGGTGGCGGGGCTGTTCAAGGACAAGGCCATCGTCAGCATCGACGGCAGCAAGCCGCGCACCCTCAGCATCGGGCAGACCGTCAATGGCGTCAGACTCCTTGCGGCCGACTCCGATAGCGCCAGTTTTGATGTCGATGGCAAGCGCCGGACCTTGCGCATGGGGTAATCGTTTGCCGGCGGCCCCGCGGCGGCTGCGCGCCAGAGCGTGTCGCTCACCGCCGACGCGCGCGGCCACTTTTCTGCGGCAGGCTCGCTCAACGGCTACCCGGTGAGCTTTCTGGTTGACACCGGTGCGACATCCATCGCCATCAACGCGGCCGAAGCCCGGCGCATCGGCCTCGACTACAAGTCGGGTCAGGCTGTCGGTGTCGGCACCGCCGCCGGCATGATGCCGGCCTGGCGCGTCAAGTTCAATACCGTCAAGGTCGGCAGCATTACGCTTAGCCACGTGGACGGCCTGGTGGTGGAGAGCGGCCTCAATGTGCCGCTGCTGGGGATGAGTTTTCTGAACCGGATGGAGATGAAGCGCGATGGCCAGACGATGACGCTGATCCAGCGCTACTGACTTCATTCATTTTTGAATGCAACAAGGCCTGCGATCGCAGGCCTTGTTTTGGGGACGGCAGCTAAGACCTCAGGCGGGTTTCCGCTTGTCGCGTTCGATCAGCGCGTAGGCGCTGTGGTTGTGGATGGACTCGAAGTTCTCTGCCTCCACCACGTAGGAATCGATCAGCGGCTCGTCGTTCATCGCGGCGGCGACGTCGCGCACGATGTCCTCGACGAATTTCGGGTTGTTGTAGGCGCGCTCGGTGACGTATTTCTCGTCCGGCCGCTTCAGCAGGCCGAACAGCTCGCACGAGGCCTGGTCCTCGACCTTGCGCACCAGATCCTCGATCCACAGGAAGCCGTTGGTTCTGGCCGAGACGGTGACGTGCGAGCGCTGGTTGTGCGCACCGTAGTCGGAGATCTTCTTCGAGCACGGGCACAGCGAGGTCACCGGCACCAGCACCTTGGTGGTGTGGGCGAATTCGCCGTTTTCGATGGAGCCGATGAAGGTGACTTCATAGTCAAGCAGGCTCTGCACGCCGGAGACAGGTGCGGTCTTGTTGATGAAGTAGGGGAAGCTCATCTCGATGTAGCCCGACTCGGCCTCCAGGCGCTCGACCATCTGACGTAGCATGCCTTCGAAATTCTCGACCGAAATCTCGCGCTCGCGCGTGTTGAGAATTTCGATGAAGCGCGACATGTGCGTGCCCTTGAAGTTGTGCGGCAGATATACGTACATGTTGAAGTCGGCGATGGTGTGCTGGACGCCGTCGCTCTTGTCCGCCACGCGAACCGGGTGGCGGATGCTCTTGATGCCGACCTTGTCGATGGCGATCTGACGCGTGTCAGCCGAGCTTTGCACGTCTGGCATGCATACGGCAGTGTCGCAAATCTGGTTCATGGCGGGCTCCTTGATGTGATATCAGCTAAGGCTGAGTGCAGTTTAGACCCAGTATAAACTGCCGGAATAGTTGAGTAAACTACTCGGGTAAGAGGGTTATCCGATGGCGCACGGCGGCTTCGATCCCCGTCGCGTCAAGCCCGCAGCCGGCCAGCATCCTGGCCGGCTCGCCGTGTTCGATGAAGCGGTCGGGCAGACCCAGGTGCAGCACAGGCACCGGGATGCTGAGTTCGGCGAGCGCCTCGGCCACCCCG
>JAHJNP010000362.1 GCA_018820745.1 Gammaproteobacteria bacterium | reverse complement strand
GTCCGGCGGTATGGCGCGGCGGGTGGCGCTGGCACGCGCGATCGCGCTGGAGCCCATGCTGGTGATGTACGACGAGCCGTTTGCCGGGCTCGACCCCATTTCGCTGGGCATCACCGGCAATCTGATCCGTCGCCTGACCGACACGCTGGGGCTGACCTCGCTGGTGGTGACCCACGACGTGCAGGAGTCGCTTAAGATCGTCGATTACATTTATTTCGTCTCGGAGGGCGTGATCGTCGCCGAAGGCACCGCAGCAGAGATCCGGGCGTCCGACTTGCCGTACGTGCACCAGTTCGTGCATGGCGAGGCCGACGGCCCGGTGCCGTTTCATTATCCGGCGCCGTCCTATGCCGATGACTTGCGACTGGAAAAACAGCGTGCTAAAGCGAACGATTGAAAACCTGGGAAACCGCACCATACAGGGCGTCTGGCGCATCGGCTTTGCGGCCCGCTTCTTCGTGGCGGTATTGCTGCACTCGGGCACCGCATTCCGCCGCTTCGGGCTGACCATCCGCGAGATGTACTTCACCGGCGTGCTCTCGCTCATCATCATTCTGGTGTCGGGGCTGTTTGTCGGCATGGTGCTCGGCCTGCAGGGCTACGAGACATTGCAGATATACGGTGCGGAAGAGGCGCTGGGCATTCTGGTGGCGTTGTCGCTGGTGCGCGAACTGGGGCCGGTGGTGGCGGCGCTGCTGTTCGCCAGCCGCGCCGGATCGGCCATCACCGCGGAGATCGGCCTGATGAAGGCGACTGAGCAGCTGTCGGCGATGGAAATGATGGCGGTGGACCCGATCGCCCGCGTGGTGGCCCCGCGCTTCTGGGCGGGCGTGATTTCGATGCCGCTGCTGGCCGCGCTGTTCTCGGCGATGGGGATTTTCGGCGGCTATCTGGTCGGCGTGCAGCTGATCGGGGTGGACGAAGGCGCGTTCTGGTCGCAGATGAAGAGCGCGGTCGATTTCGAACAGGATATTTTGAACGGCGTCATCAAGAGCATGGTGTTCGGCGTGGCAATCACCACCATCGCGCTGTTTGAAGGCTACGACGCACCGCCGACCGCCGAAGGCGTGTCGGGCGCCACCACGCGCACCGTGGTGACCTCCAGCCTGGCCGTGCTGGCGCTGGACTTTGTTTTGACCGCATTCATGTTTCGGGGACTCAACTAAATGAACAAGACCGTACTCGATCTCTGGGTGGGATTATTCGTCATCGCAGGCATCGCCGCGCTGCTGTTCCTGGCGCTCAAGGTCGGCAGCATGAATGCCGTCAGTGCGTCGAACAGCTACGAAGTTGTCGCCCGCTTCGACAACATCGGCGGGCTCAAGCCGCGTGCGCCGATTAAAAGCGCCGGGGTGGTGGTCGGACGGGTGGGGGATATCCGCTTTGACAATGAAACATTCGAAGCCGCCGTTACGCTGCGGCTGGATAACCGCTATGCTTTTCCCAAGGACACCTCTGCCGCCATCATGACCTCGGGTTTGCTGGGCGAACAATATGTCGGGCTGGAAGCGGGCGGCGACAGTCGAATGTTGAAGAACCGGGACCAGATTTTCATCACCCAGTCAGCCGTGGTGCTGGAGAATCTGATCGGACGGTTTATGTACGGCCAAGCTCAAGAAGGAGCGCCTCAATGAAACGCAACGCACTTACCCCCATCCTCCTGGCAGCTGGCGTGCTGCTGACCGCCCTGCCTGGACGGGCAGAGACCATCAATCTGCAGCAAGCGGTGGAAATGAGCCTCGCCGCCGATCCCCGCATCAAGGAACGCGAACAGGTGATCGAAGCTGCGCGCGGCATGCTGCAGGAAGTGCAGGGCAACGCCGGCTGGCGGGTAACCGCCAATGCCTTTATCGGGCTGGCGCCGAAAGTGGAGGGCGGGTTTTACCAGGGCGGTGCCCAGTCGTGCACCGTTTTACCGTGCACCCCGCGTTCCGACGGCGACAGGATCGACGGCATTTCCGACTGGACCCATCTCGACTTCGCGCTGATCAGGCCGCTCTATACCTTCGGCAAGATCGAACGCTACGGCGAGGCGGCGCAGGGCAATATCGACCTCAAGCGCGGCGAACTCAAGCAGACGCGCGGCGATACGGTGTACGACACCAAGCGGGCCTACTTCGGCTATCTGACTGCGCGCGACATCCGGGTTTTTCTGGAAGACATGCAGGGGCGGCTGAATCAGGCCATCGAATCGGTCGAGCGCAACCTCAAGGAGGAAACCGGCGAATCCCGGCAATCCGACCTGTATGCGCTGCAAACCGCAAAAGGCATGCTGGCCAAGTACGTGCACCAGTCGCGCGCGGTCGAAAAAATCAGCCTCGATGGCCTGAAGGTACTGACCGGCGCGGGTCTGAAATCTGATCTCACGGTAGCCGATGCACGGATCGAGCCGGTGGCTTTCCCGCAGATCGATCTGGCCGAATTCCAGGCACGCGCCCTGCTGGAGCGTCCCGAAATGCAGCAGCTCGAAGCGGGGCTGCGCACCCGCCGCGCCCTGGTGGCCGCCAAAAAGGCGGACCGCATGCCGGACGTCTACGCCGGCGTGGTCGGTCAGTTCAACTATGCTTCGCAGCGCGATCGGCTGGACAACCCCTACCTCAACGACCCCTTCAATGGCGGCGGCCTCACCCCGGTGGTGGGCGTGAAATGGGACAGCGTGTTTGGGGTGACGAGTGCCCGCGTCAACCAGGCGCAGGCCGAACTGGAAGCGCTCAACCACAAGAAGGCGTTTGCGGTGGCCGGCATTCCGTTCGAGGTGGGCGAGGCCTATGCCAACGCCCGCGCCAACCATGATTCGCAGCGCGATCTGGCCGAAGGTGCGGCAGCGGCGCGGCGCTGGATGGTGGCGTCGCTGGCCGATTTCTCGGCCGGGCTCGAAAGCGCCGACAACGTGGCCGACGCGATCAAAAACTATGCCCTGGCGCAGACCGAATATCTGCGCACGGTCAACGACTACAACATGAACGTGGCGCAACTGGCGCGCCTGACGGGTGAACTCCGCTAAGCAGCGGACGTCTATGTCTGGCCTTGCCGATCTGCGCCGAGCTGCCCCCTATTTTCTCGAACAGGAATATTTGACCATGTTGCGCTCATTCTTACTGCCGCTGCTGGCGCTGCTGCTGGGGTTCAATGCCCCTGCGGCACTGGCCGCCGTGCCGCCCGACACCCCGCCCGACGTGCTGGCGCGTACCACCACTCAGGAAGTCCTCACCATCCTGAAGCAGGACAAGGATTTGCAGCGCGGCGACCTGACCCGGGTGCATCAGCTGGTCGAAGCCAAAATCCTGCCCAACTTCGACTTCAACCGCATGACCCAGCTGGCCCTCGGCAGGCACTGGCCACGTGCCACCGCCAAGCAGAAACAGGAACTGGTGACCGAGTTCCGCAACCTGCTGGTGCGCACCTATTCCAGTTCGCTCACCGCGTTCACCGACCAGATCATCGAATTCAAGCCGCTCGCGATGAAGCCGGGCGACACCGATGTGACCGTGCGCTCCGAAATTCGCCAGCCGGGCGGGCAGCCGATCCCCATCAACTACAGCTTTTACAAAACGGCCTTCGGCTGGAAGGTCTACGACGTGACGATCGATGGCGTCAGCCTGATCACCAATTACCGGGCCTCTTTTGCCAGCACCATCCGCCAGAACGGCATCGACGGCCTGATCAAAACGCTGGCAGCCCAGTCTGCACGCGGCGAGGCCACGCCAGCCCCGCGCAACGGCTCGTGATTGCATGCGAGGGCACTTGCTGTCGCGTCACCGGCGCGGTGACGGTCGACAGCGTTGGTGGGCTGCTGCGCGAATTGCAGCCACAGCTTGCCAAGAATGTCGACACGCTGGACTTCAGCGGGGTTGATGCCGCCGATTCGGCTGCACTCGCCCTCGTCTTCAGCGCCATGCGGCAGGTCCGGCAAGCCGGCCGTACGCTGACTTGCACCGGCCTGCCGGCCAGCTTCGCCACCCTGGCCGAACTGTACGGGGTGTCCGGGTTGCTGCCCGCATGAGTGCGGCAAGCCCCGCGATCCGCGTCAGCGAGCTGCGCAAGCGATTTGGCGCCACCCAGGCGCTCGACGGCGTCTCGCTCGACATCCAGCCGGGCGAGTTTTTCGGCCTGCTGGGCCCCAACGGCGCCGGCAAGACCACGCTGATTTCGATTCTGGCCGGGCT
>JAHJNP010000361.1 GCA_018820745.1 Gammaproteobacteria bacterium | reverse complement strand
GCTAGTGGCCTGCTTTCGAAATACTGGAACATGAAACGGCGTCTTTTTCCGCATGGCGTCGTTGCTCGTCGTTGCCATAGAGCCAGCTATGTCGCCTCCTCGCGCCTTGCCCTGCGAAAAAATCCATCCGTTTCTTTAGTCCCACTATTTCGAAAGCAGACCACTAGCGGAATGGAAGCGCATTTCAAAATCTATTTTCTGGAATTCGACATGGATGCGGGCTATCGCGATGGCGAACGCATCGCGTAGCCCGGCCATATCGATCCCTTTTCAACTCGAGAGTCTTCAACCATGGACTACGCTTTCCCGCCCGCACCCGTCGTCACCCTGGACGCCATGTCGTGCAAGCCGTTTCCGGTGCGCCGCATTTTCTGCGTCGGGCAGAACTACCCCGACCACGCGCGGGAAATGGGCGCCGACCCCGATCGCGATGAACCCTTTTTCTTCATGAAGCCGCCCGGCGCCATCCTGCAGAACAATTCCGTACTGCCTTATCCATCCCACACCGAAGATTTGCAGCCCGAGGTGGAACTGGTGGTGGCCCTGCACAAGGGCGGCAGAAACATCCCCGTCGACCGCGTCGACTACGACTATGTGTTCGGCTATGCCGTGGGCCTGGACATGACCCGGCGCGACCTGCAACGGGCCGCCCGCGATAAGGGGCGGCCCTGGGACATGGCCAAGGGATTCGACCATTCGGCGCCCTGCAGCGCGATCACGCCGGAGTTCTATGCGGGCAACATCGCCCGCGGCAAGATCGAGCTCAAGGTGAATGGCGACATCCGCCAGAGCGGCGATGTCGGCGACATGATCCTGAAGATTCCGCAGATGGTGCACACCCTGTCGACCCTGGTCGAGCTGTTTCCCGGCGACCTGATCTTTACCGGCACCCCCGCCGGCGTGGGACCGGTGGTGAAGGGCGATGTGATCGAAGCCACCGTCGCCGGGCTGGAGCCGCTGATCATCACCATTGGTTAGGAACACGCATGAACACCGCAAACATCCTGTACCCCTTCGGCACCCCTGGATTGCCGCGCGAGTTTATGCCCTCTGGGTGCTCGCAATGACCGCAAGCGTCATCGCGAGGCCCGCAGGGCCGTGGCGATCCAGTTAAACCCGGCCCAGAAAAATTTTTTCGGAGAACAGAGCCATGAATACCCTCAATATCCTTGAGCGCAACCGCGTAATCCTGTGTCACTTCGACAGCTACAGCACCGCCCTGGTATTTGCACGCTATGGATCCAGCATCCTTGCGCCCTCACCCTTGCCGGAATCCGCGGCGCCCATGCCCGCTCCCGGCGACGTCACCGAACAACACGACCCCGGCGCGGTGCTGGATGCCCTGGTGGCGCAGTTCGGACTCGACCCCGCGAAACTGAATCCGGACGACGACTTCCAGGCATGGATGGCCAGCGACGACGGTCCGATTCGCATCCATCTTGTCCGCTTCGCGACGCTGGATGCGCCGAAGGAAGCGATCGAACCGCTCGGCGGCGTATTCAAGCCGATCAGCGAAATGCGCGGGATGCCGATGATCGAGCTGAACCTGATGCGTCAGATCTTCAATCAGATCATGGGGGGCGGCTGAATCTTGCCGCGTGCAGCCCTGTAACCGATCAATCAGGAGTCAAGCATGGCCTACGAAAACGTCTGCAAACAGAGCCTGCTATACGAAGGCGAACTGGTTCCCTGCAAAGTGGGCGATCAGGAAATCGTCATCATGTGGCCCGACGGCGGCACGCCCAAAGCCTATGAAGCGCGCTGTCCGCACGAAGGCGTCTCGCTCGGGCGCGGCGACTTCAACGGCCGCATCCTGTATTGCACCGCGCACGGCTGGGTCTTCGACGGCCACAGCGGAAAATGCCTGCAGCCTGCCGGGTGGGAAATGAAGGAATACCCCATGCGGATTGAGGCTGGCATGGTGCAGGTGGACATTGCGGGCGACTGAACTCGATCCAACCATGCCATCCGAATACACCGCGCTACCGCCCGAGTTCCTGCAGACGCACCCCGCGCTGAGCCTGCTGCGCCTGGCGGCCTTGTCCGCCGGTCCCGACGGCATGCTCGACGACGACACGCTGGAACTGATGTTCGAGCAGGTCGAGACCGGCGCGCTGACCCTCATCGCACCGAGCGACGTGTGGCCGGAGCTGGTGCGCGGCCTGATGGCCGGCACCCCCTCGAACATGTTTCGCGCCCTGTTTGCCAGCGGCGCCCTGGCGGAAGTGCTGCCCGAAGTGGTGGCCGTGTTCGGCGTGCCGCAGATTGCCGACAACCCGCCAGAGGTCGACATCGGCCAGCACCTGCTGCGCGTGCTGGACGAAGCGGCGCGCTGCAACGCACCGCTGGCGGTACGCTTCGCCGCGATGGCGATGCACGTCGGCAAAGCGGACTCGCCGCCCGAACACCTGCCGGTTCACTATCGCCATGTCGAGCGCGGCCGCCCCCGCATCGAGGCCATGTGCGCGCGTTTCCAAGTGCCGGCAGACTGCCGCGAGCTGGCCCTGCTGGCGCTCGTCGAATGCGAGCGGATCCACCGCGTCGGCGAAGTGCGGGCCGGGCCGGTTGCCGCGCTGCTGGCGCGCATCGGCGCCTTCGACCAGCCGGAGCGCTACGCGCAACTCATGACCCTGTGCGCATGCGACTACCGCGCCTACGGCGGACGCGCCGCACAGGCCTACCCCCAAGGCGTCCTGCTGGAGCGCGCCCTCAAAGCCTGCGCCGGCATCGAACCCGCCGCGTCTGGCGCGAGCGCGGAAACGGCAGACGCCCTGCAGGAAGCCCGCGCCGCCGCCATCGCCCTCGCGTTCCGCTCGGAACGCTGGTCGAGCTGAGCCCGCCATGACGCAATCAACCGCAGATATCCATCAGGCCACGCCACTCCATCCTGCCGCGCCACTCCATCCGGCTGCGCTATGGGCCATACGGGCGGCATTCACCTCCGAACAGGTCGACTGCACCACCGCGGTGGTGCTCAAGATTCTCGACAACAAATGCAAGATGCTGCCCGGCGAAAAACTCGCCGTGATGGCCATCTACGATGTCGTCCGCCATCTTGCCGCGCCCCTGTTCGACACCACCGTGCATGCCGCAATCAGCGCCGCGCGCCTGCAGCCCGTCCCCACGGCGCTCGAAGCCATCCACCCGCTGCGCGTGTACGCCGAAGCGGCGATCCCCAATCTAGTGTCGTGAATCTTAAATATCGAAACATAAAACGGCGTCTTTTTCCGCATGGCGGCGTTGCTCGTCGTTGCCATAGAGCCCGCTATGTCGCCTCCTCGCGCCTTGCCCTGCGAAAAAATCCATCCGTTTTATTTGTCCCGCTATTTCTGATTCACGACACTAGTCATGAAGCACTACAAGGCCTTCCTGCGCGACGGGCTGTTTGGCTAGCCGATGTGCCGCAACGAAACGAGGTATCCAACGATGAATGACACCGCACTCAAGGCCTGGCTCGAAAACGAAGGCTTCCCCGCCACCGCCACCCTGCGGCAAAGCCTCCGCGGCCGCATCGACGATAGCGCCACCCCGTTGATGCACGCCGCCCGTCTGGGCCGCATCGGCTATGTCGGCGAATTGCTGTCGCGCGGCGCCGACCCGCGCGAGCTGAACGCCGACGGCAACGGCGCGCTGTGGTTTGCCTGCCATGCCGGCAGCGCGCCCTGCGCAAACGCACTGATCAAGGCCGG
>JAHJNP010000360.1 GCA_018820745.1 Gammaproteobacteria bacterium | reverse complement strand
TCCTGTACCACTTGAGTGAAGGGGACAACACGTGAACAAATCTGAATTGATTGATGCCATCGCCGACTCGGCTGACATTTCCAAGGCTGCTGCCGGCCGCGCGCTGGATGCAACGGTTGAAGCGGTCAAGAAAGCCCTGAAGAAAGGCGACATGGTGACGCTGGTGGGCTTTGGCAGCTTCTATGTTGGCAAGCGTGCCGCCCGCACGGGGCGCAATCCGCGCACTGGCGCAGCCATCAAGATCAAGGCCGCCAAGGTGCCGAAGTTCCGCGCCGGCAAGGGTCTGAAGGACGCCGTCAATTAATAAAAAACGCAGTTTGCATTTGGCAAGGCCGGGAATGTGTTGTAGAATCTCGGGCTTCGTCGGGTGCTTAGCTCAGCTGGTAGAGCGTCGCCTTTACACGGCGAATGTCGGGGGTTCGAGCCCCTCAGCACCCACCAGCAGGGCATAAGAACAAGCCCAGGTTTCGGGCAGCACAGCGTTCTACGCTGACGATTTTTGTAGCATCAGGGAGTGGTAGTTCAGTTGGTTAGAATACCGGCCTGTCACGCCGGGGGTCGCGGGTTCGAGTCCCGTCCACTCCGCCAACACCAAAAAAGGCGAACGCGAGTTCGCCTTTTTTCATTTTCCCCAGCGTCTTTTCGTCACGACAAGGCGAGACGCGGGACGCAAAGTGCGCGAAAATCCGCGCTGGCTATTTTTTTCGGAGTAGAAGACCGTGCTCGAAGCAATCCGCAGGCATGCAAAAGGCTGGCTGGCCAAAGTCATACTGGCCTTGATCATCGTTACCTTCGCCCTGTTTGGTGTGGATTCCTACATGTCGGGCGACAAAAGCGGCGGCGTGGTCGCCGAGGTCGGCGATGTCGGGATTTCTCGTGAAGAACTGACGCGGGAAATCCAGGCACAGCGTGACCGCATGCGCGAGACGCTCGGCCCCGCGTTTGATCCTGCCGTCACCGAAACAGCCGAATTCCGCAGGCAGGTGCTCGACAGCCTGGTCGAGCGCCGTGCGCTTCTGCTGGAAGCACAAAAACTCAAATTCCTTGCGCCCGATGCGTACATTGCATCGTTGCTGGGGCAGATTCCTGCATTTCAGCAGGACGGCGCGTTTTCGCAGCCGCGTTATGAGGCGGTATTGCGCCAGAATGGCCGCACGCCCGCCCAGTTTGAAAATGAACTGCGCCAGTCCTTCATGCTTGAAGCCATCACCAGCCCGGTTTCGCTCGCGGCCTTCCCCTCGAACATTTCGATGACGCAGATTGCCCGCCTGGTGGCGCAGCAACGTGAAATCGCCTGGACGGATCTGCCGGCATCTGCAGTGGCATCGCAGATCAATGTGACGTCCGCCGACGTGGAGCAGTATTACGCAGCCAACGGGGCCGAATTCACCGAGCCCGAACAGATTCGCGCCGAATACCTGGTGCTGGACATCGACAGCGTGGCAGCGGGAATCTCGGTGAGTGACCAGGCCGTGGCGGATTATTACGCGGCCAACGCTACGCGGTTCGGGCAGCTCGAAATGCGTAGCGCGAGCCATATCCTGATTGCCGCGGATAAAAATGCGGACGCGGCCACGCGCGCCCAGGCCAAGGCAAAGGCGGCCGAGTTGGTTCAAATCCTGCAGCAGGCTCCGGGGCGCTTCGCCGAACTGGCGCGTGCCGAGTCGGCGGATCCCGGCTCGGCTGCACAGGATGGCAGCCTCGGCAGCTTTGGTCGCGGCATGATGGTCAAGCCTTTCGAGGATGCCGTGTTCAGCATGAAGCCGAACGAAATCCGCGGGCCGGTGGAAAG
Organism: Gammaproteobacteria bacterium; assembly: GCA_018820745.1. Classification (GTDB taxonomy): domain Bacteria; phylum Pseudomonadota; class Gammaproteobacteria; order Burkholderiales; family Thiobacillaceae; genus Thiobacillus. Next base: position 1,099 of record JAHJNP010000360.1, on the reverse strand, counting down.
CGATTTCGGCTATCACATCATCCGCCTGGATGAGATCCAGGCTGCGCAGACCGCGCCTTTGCAGGAGGTTCGCGCAGGGGTGGTGGACGAGTTGCGCAAGCAGCAGGCGCAGAAGGTGTTTGCCGATCTGGCCGACAACTTCAGCAACCTGGTGTATGAAAATGCGACATCCTTGCAGCCTGCGGCGACAGCGGCCAAGCTGACCGTTCAGCAAAGCGACTGGATAACCGCCAGGAATGCGCCGCCGCCGTTCAATCATGCCGGGCTGTCGGCCGCGCTGTTCAGCCCTGAGTCGATCAAGTCGAGGCAGAACACCGAGGCCATCGAGGTGCAGCGCGGAACCCTGGTGGCGGCGCGGGTGGCAGAGCATCGCCCGGCACGGCTGCGTCCGCTGGCGGAGGTGTCGGCCGCGATCGAGGCCAGGCTGCGCGCCGAGACGAGCGCGCAGTTGCTGGCGAAGAAGGGCGAGGCCACCATCGAGGCATTGTCCAAGGGAAACGAGGTGGATTTGAACTGGTCAGCCTTTCAGGTAGTCGGGCGTCAGCCCTCGGCTGCGCTTGACGCCGCCGGCGTCAAGGCGGTGTTCCGGGTGAATGCGGACAAGCTGCCGGCCTATACCGGCTTTGCGCGTGCCGACGGTTCGTATCGCATCGTGCGGGTGAGCCGTGTGCTGGAGGCGCCAGCGCTGGACCCCATGCTGCTGGCGTCGATCGAGTCCGGCGTCATGCAGGCGCAGCAGCGTGCGGACATGAAGGCGATGGTTGCGCTGATTACCGCCGGGCAGAAAGTAAAAATCAAGCCGGGCGCGATTGAAGACAGATAAGTCGAACTGCCCCCATAAAAAAACGCGCCTTGAAGGCGCGTTTTTTTTATGGGGGCAGAAGCGAGTCAGCTCTCGGCGCCGGCGGTGGAGTTGAAGCCGGCGTCGACATAGGTGATTTCGCCGGTGATGCCGGAGGCCAGGTCGGAAAGCATGAAGGCCGCCACGTTGCCGACTTCATCGATCGTGACGTTGCGGCGCAGCGGTGCATTCTTGGCGACCATATCGAGCTTTTCGCCGAAGTTGGCGATGCCGCTGGCGGCCAGCGTCTTGATCGGT
>JAHJNP010000359.1 GCA_018820745.1 Gammaproteobacteria bacterium | reverse complement strand
GTTTCGTGCCCGCCCGCTTCAAGGACGGCTACGGCCCGGTCGGCGCCTGGTTCCTGCTGCTCAAGGCCCTGGCCACCAACGCCTACGGCGAGCGTTTCGAAGCCTCGATGCTGGACGAAATGAAATCCCTCGTCGGCAAGTATGCGGAGGCCACGCCCTTGCCGACCTGCCTGCGCAATCATGCCGTGCTGCAGGAAATCAAGGCGGGCAGGGGGCCCATCTACATGCACACCCAGAATGCGATCGATACCCGGGAGAAGGAGGAAATCGGCTGGGAGGACTTTCTCGACATGACCGTCGGCCAGGCCGTTGTCTGGGCCTCGCAGAACATCGACCCCAAGGAGAAGCCGTCCGAGCTGATCACCTCCGAACCCTACGTCATGGGGTCCCACGCCACCTGTTCCGGTGCATGGGCCAGCGGGCCGGAAGACTGCGCGCCGGCTGACTACCAGTGGGGCTACAACCGCATGACCACGGTCGAAGGCCTGTTCGGCGCCGGCGACACCATCGGTGGCTCCGCCCACAAGTTCTCGTCCGGCTCCTTCACCGAAGGCCGCATCGCCGGCAAGGCCGCGGTCCGCTATGTCATGGCCCTGGCCGGCAACGCGCCGCAGGTGGACGACACGCAGATCAGCATGCTGCGGGAAGAAATCTACAAGCCGCTGGAAAACCACGCCATCGGCAAGCACGAAATCGTCGCCGGCAGCGTGGCGCCGAGCTACATCTCGCCGCTGCACGGCCTGCAGCGGCTGGAGAAGATCATGGACGAATATGTCGGCGGCATCAGCACGCAGTACATGACCAGCGAACCGATGCTCAACCGCGGCCTGGAACTGCTGACCATGTTGAAGGAAGACCTCGACCATATCGGTGCCGATGGCCTGCACCAACTGCAGCGAACCTGGGAACTCAACCACCGGGTCTGGACCTCGGAGGCGGTGCTGAGGCACACTTTATATCGGCAGGAAACCCGCTGGCCGGGCTATTACTATCGAGGAGATTTTCCGAAGCTGGACGATGCCGAGTGGCATGCCTTCACCGCATCCCGCTACGACGCGAAGACGGGTGAATGGCAGATGAGCAAGCTGCCTGTGCATCATATTATTTCGTGAGTAGACGGTTGTGCTATGCACACTATCGGCCATGAAGAGACGGTCGGGTCTATCTCACAGAAGGTCCGGTTGTCTGCTGATAACAGACCGTCAACGCTTTGAAGCGTGCGGTTGGGTGGATGTGCATAAACCTACTTCTTTAGATTCTTGTCCACCCATTCACGGGCAAGGCGCTCAGCTTCGGCAATCTGATCATCTCTCATGCCGTCAATATAGTTGTGACGTTCCAAATTTGGGATAACCGTGTCGATCCCGCTTACATCACATACAGTCAACCACATCAGGGCAAGTACTGAATCCTTTTCTACTGTCGGACAGCCAGTGTGGTAAGTGCGGGCTAGCGCCTTCAATGCAGCGGCATCTCCTTGCAATGCCGCCTTCTCCCACCAATATACAGCCTGCTTACAGTCGGTCTGTTTCAACCCTAAGTACGTTTGCGCATCTGCATTTCCCAGTTCGGCGGCCCGCGTTAAAAGAGAGCGCGCCTTTACCGGATCAGCTTCAACGCAGCTTCCCATTTCATTTAGGATGGACAACGAAAACAACGCATCTGGGCCGCCAGTGACCTCTAAGGTATGAAGCCGCTTAACAATCTGCGAGAGAACTTCTTCCTCCCTAATGGCGTTTTGCATAGCACGCTCTAAGGATGCTTGAATTTGAGAGTCCTTCACAATTGGCAGTTGGGCCACTATAAAAAGACAATCGCCGTCCTTTTCACCCATAGCCCACGTATGTGAGGACGAAATCAAGAATGCCAATACCGCCGCCAAATGGATTCCGGTCATTTCGTTACCTCCTTGAGGGTTTCCCGCAAAGTGTATCGCCCACCAGCTAGCGGGTCGGCAGGTGTCAGTTGTGATCGGCTGGATTCCGGCCAAAAACGCACTGCCCCGGAATAGGCAAGGTTTCCCAACCCCACCGCTTATTTCACCGTGACCTGGATGCACTGTCCAATGCCAATGGGCACGTGGGCCTTGTTCACGATCTTGACGCAGAGGCTGCGCTCGCCGGAGGACAGGGTTTCCAGCAAATAACTGCCCTTGCGCTCGCGCAATATCGCCACTTCCTTGTTGTCGACGTAGAGATGGGAGTGATCCCCGCGCGGGCCGGGATCCACTTCATAGGCCACCCGGATCTCGTCCATCGCGTCGAGGGTGGCGCCGTCTACCGGCGAAGTGATCAGCACCGTTCCCTGTCCAAAGCTCGTTGAGGGAATCGCCAGAATGGACCCCAGCGCAATACTGACGAGGATATGTGTTCGCTTCATGCCGATCTCCTTCCGAAGTTAAAAGAACCTAATAACGTGCAGCCAACATTTATTCATAGTGGGCCGCCCGCACATGACAATGGCTTCATAAAAGTCTGACGTGGATGTTGGGTAATGTTCCAAGTGGGCTGGGGCTGGTGGGGAAATTAAAAGGCGGTCCGCTGCCGTGACGGATTAGGCCTCCTCACGCACGAGCCGGATGTCAATCTCTCGCTCAACATACTTCCACTCCGCCGTTGCACGCAACGCGGCAACCAACTCGTTGAACGCCGCCTCATGAGCTGGCGCGTACTCGAACCAGGTGAGGAAATCGAATGGCTCACTCTCCGAGATATCTCGGCAGTGGTGAAGCCTTCGCGCCAACTCGGGAAAATACTGAAGCCCGATTCTGGCGTGCCTGGACTGCTCTTCAAAAACGCTTTGGCGTTCGTCTTGTGTGAGCGACCACCAGGCTACATTCTTCCGAATGGGGATCATTGCCGCGCACCTTGCCTCGGGGCGGCCGAGACCTTGCTGCCTGGCCACGAGTTGGCGCCTTTCCTCATTGCGAACGACATACCGCTCGTTGCTTGTTATTCCACGAAGAACCCAAGCCGCATCCGAGCCGGATGGAATCTCTGAGCCAGAAGCAATTTCAAGCCTTCTCACGAAAGGCAGGGGCTCTCCAGCTATTACCTTCAATCCGGCGACACGCCAGGGGCCTGTGTTACCACCAATGAAGGAAAACAATCGGGTAGACATATCAACCTCCTGCCGGACATTTAATATAGGTGAAGTCTGGGAACACGAACGCGGATTGAGGCCGAACACCAGACGCTAGCTGTGCCAGTAAAAGGGGCCGGGGTGAACTGACCCGGATGCAGCCACACGGCAACCTTCGACGGCAACGCCGCGACCGGCTGCGGCATGCGCTTGATCGATTAGCCGGAATCCTGGATGGCCTGCGTGAGCAACTCAGTGACGTCGGCTGGCTAGTGTCCGCTTCCCTGATCTACTAATGCGCGCTACCGACCCTGAGCAACCAGTCATAGCGTGCTCGCCGAGCGACCGTTCAACAGATGAGGGCGGTCTTTCAACGATTCCCCCCGGGCATGACGGCAGTCTCTATATTGATAAATATCCAAACCCCCTGGGCTTCTTGATCAACTATTGGGCTGCCTGAAAAGCACTTTCGGCACTGCGAATCTGTTTTGGCGGATCAAGCGCCTGGAACCGGCAACGAAAGGAGAGAATGCATTATGGCTACCGGCACTGTTCGTCTTCACCGCGTACTGCGGGCGCCCCCCGAGCGGGTCTATCGCGCCTTCCTGAATGCTGATGCGATGGCCAAGTGGCTGCCACCAAATGGTTTCACGGGCAGGGTTCACCACCTGGATGCCAAGGTCGGCGGCACGTTCAGGATGTCCTTCACGAACTTCACCACGGAGCAAAGCCACACGTTTGGCGGCGAGTATCTCGAGCTCGCCCCGGGCGAACGGATCTGCTACACGGATAAATTCGACGACCCGAACCTCCCCGGGGTAATGAAAACGACGGTGTCCCTGAAAGCGGTGTCCTGTGGAACCGAGCTGAGCGTCGTGCAGGAAGGAATTCCCGATGCCATACCGGTCGAGGCGTGCTACTTGGGGTGGCAGGAGTCTCTCGTGTTGCTCGCAAAGCTCGTCGAGGCCGAGATCCGGGAGTAACGGCAGCTTTCCGGGGCTTACCCCCAAAGGCAGCCCCGGCCAGGAACGGACGCAGGGGTGATCGCCACGGGGTTCATGGGCCGAAGCGGGAATCTTTCCAGGGCAAAGGAGATCGCCGGGGATTTTGCTTTCGACCCGCGCCTGAGGCCTTGAACACCGCCTCAGCAGGTGACGAGTTCAGTGTGACCGAAGCCTTTGGAGTAGTCGAGCACGGAGATGACCGTCGGCGTCACGCGGAATATCCGGACATCCTCCGGCGTCGGCATCGGTATGGGTACGGCGATGTTTTCAGGGTACTTCAGCGGGAGCAGGCCCAAAATCCTGTTCGCTTCGTCCCGGTCGACGACCGCTTGCGCGTGTGCCGCCATGGACAGGCCGGTGATGGCCATCAGGTCCGGCGTGTCGTGATCGATGGCCAGCGACACCCGGTCGTCTCGCGCCAGATTGGCCGCCTTCTGGCTGTCCAGGCCGCAGAGGAAGTAGAGGGTGAGGCCTTCGTTCACGTAGCCGACGGTCGTCGCCTGCGGCCAGCCATCCGGCCTCAAGGTGGCAATCGTCATGATCCGGTGTTGATCCAGCAGCGCCAGGATCTGGTTTCTGATCGCTTCATCCATTGCTTGTCTCCATGATTGCGGGCGATTCACCAAGCTTAGTCCAGGGAAAAACCAGGCTGCCAAGCCCGCCCGAGCCGCGGATCGGGATTGGCTGCGGCGGGTATGCCGCTGGCCCGAACCTGTGTTTTCTTGGAGTGGGGGACTCCCGGGTGCGCGAGCATCGTGCCCCGGCGTTCGTCCCCGCTCGCCACATCGAGCACGATCGCGAGTTGGCCGCCGCCGTGGGCGCACGGAGTACGCCTAGCGTTCCGGCGCAAGCGTCCCCATTTTTAGCAATCGGGTGATCTCGGCAGCGGGTTTCGGCTTGCTGAACAGATAGCCCTGTGCGTAGTCGCAGCCGAGCTGATGCAGCAGGGCAAGCTGCTGCGGCGTTTCAACCCCTTCGGCGATGGTCTTGAGCTTGAGGCTTTGTGCCAGCGCGACGATGGTGCGCACAATGGCGGCGCTGCTTTCGGATTTGCCCAGCATACCGACAAAACTCTGGTCGATTTTGAGCACATGCACCGGCAGTCTTTGCAGGTAGCTCAGGGATGAGTAGCCTGTGCCGAAGTCGTCGATGTAAATGGTGAAGTTCCGGGCTTTGAGTATTTCGAGCTGGGCAATGGTGATTTCGATGTTGTCCATCAACTCGCTTTCCGTCAGTTCGATGGCGAGTTGATTCTGACCGTGTGGCGTAATGGCGTTGGCGGTGCTGCACAGCCGTTCGATGAAGTCGGCCTCGCGCAGTTGATGAAACGAAACGTTGATTGCGACGCGAATCTCATTTATCCCGAGCTGGCGCCATGCATCGATTTGTCGGCAGGCGGTACTCAGTACCCAGTCCCCAAGCGGCATGATCAGGCCGCTTTCCTCGGCAACAGGAATAAAGCGTGCCGGTGAAACGGCGCCGAATTCCGGACTGTTCCAGCGCGCGAGCGCTTCCAGGCTTACGATGCGGTGCGATGCGATATCCACGACCGGCTGGTAGTGCAGCTCGAGCTCACGGCCTTCCTCAATTGCATGCCGCAGCGCTTGCTCGAGTTGTTCCCGCTCCTTCGCAGCCTTTTGGATATCAGACGAATAGAAATTGACCGAATGAAGCCGGGCGTCTTTCCCGCCGGTGCAGGCCAGTGTTGCGTTCCCAAGAAGACTCGCTGAATCCTCGCCGTCGCCCGGATAGATGGCGACACCTCCGCGCATGGTCAGATGAATCTCCTGCTCGGCGCAATGCACGACGGAGGGGATTGCTGAAACCAAAAACTGGGCGAGACGGATGGCATCCTGCATTGACGCCATATCGATGAGAACAATCGCGAACTCATCACCTTCGAGGCGGGCAACCGTGTCGCCCTCGCGCACCTGCCCAAGCAAGTACTTCGCGACCATGCTCAAGGTTTCGTCGGCGACATGATTGCCATAAACGCCGACCACACGGCGGAATCCCGTGATATTGACCACGATCACACCGACGTAGCGGTTGTGGGGTTTTGCTCGCGCAATCGCCTGCTGCAGGCGGTCTTCGCAAAGCTTTCGGTTCGGCAGGCCGGTAAGCGAATCATGGTAAAGCATGTGTGCGATGCGCTGGTCTTTGTCGATGTATTCGAGACCAAGCGAAATGTCGGCCGCGAGTTCCAGAAACAGATCGGTTTCCGGGGCTTCAAAAAAATGTGCCTCGTCGGAATAAAGGCCAATGACCCCGATAACGTCGCCCTCACGGTGCAGCGGAAAGATTGCAACAGAGCGGAAGCCATATGCAAGCGCCTGCCCGAGCCAGGGCGCAAGGGCTTGCTCGCGCTCCACCTCGTTGTGGATGACGGGACGGTCCTCGAGCATAGCCACGGCACAAGGATAGCGTTCGTTCACGGCTCCGGGATGGGGTGACAGGCAAAGTTCGTGCAGATAGCCCTCGCCGTCGCCATGCCAGGCGGCCTTGTCCATTTTGCCCGTCGCGGCATCGATCAGCCCGATCCAGGCAAATCGCATTTCACCGCGTTGCACCGCGATCTGACAAGCTTCGCGCATCAACGCATCGCGCTCCCGAATTCGCAGGATGGCGCCATTGATGCCGCTGAGTACCGCGTGAATACGGTTGAGACGCTGAATCTGGCGGTGACCTTTTTGCAGCGTTTCGCCCATTTGGTTAAATTCGGCGGCGAGATGCGCAATTTCGTCATTGCCACGGATCCTGGCGCGCGCGCTGAAGTCGCCGCGGCCCATCTGCCGTGTGGACGCGGTGAGGATGCGCGTGCGCTTCAGAATCAGGGCCTCACTGCCAAACCAGGCGAGCAGCATGATGGCGAGGAAGGTGGCGCTGAAAAACGCAATGCGGGGCAGCAGTTCCGCGTTGAGTGCAGCGTCGAGTTCCCCGGAGGGGATGCCGACCATAATGTAGCCGTGGCTGTCGGCGGTCGAACCCAGGCTGGCCAGGGCATAGATCCGTTGCACGCCGTCCACGCCACGCCCTTCCTTGACCATTTCGCCCTGCCCGCTAACGATGAATTGCCTTGCGATGGGGACATCCTTTTCCAGGTTGACGCCGGTCCAATCCCCCTTCGGGTCGGGGGCGCGCGCGAGGATGACGCCATGGCGGTCTATAACCGTAACGACCGAGCGGGGCGGCAACTCGGACAGCGGGAGAAACTGTTTGAGCCAGTCCAGGTTCAGCGCGGCATAGATGACACTCTGCACCTGCTGCTCGGCATTCAGGAGGGGTTGTGCAACGACCAGGACCGGTTTCTTCACAAAACGGCCGATCTGGTAGTTGCCTACGCTCAGGTGCCTGGTTTGCATGACAGCCCGGAAGTAGGCACGGTCGGCGAGATTGACCGGCGCAACGGGGCGCACGCCGCTACAGGCCACGTCGCCATTGGGACGGATGACACCGAAGTTTGCATAGTTCAGGTTGCCGAACAGCAACTCTTCCAGCAACGTATTGCAGTCCTGCGTTTTAAGTTCGCGCACCTGCGGCATTTCGGCCATCAGGTTGAGCAGCCGCTGCGTTTCGGCGACACGTGAACCATGGTAATTGACAGCGAATCGAGCAAACTTCAGCACAGATTGCCGAGCATCGGCCTTCAGGTGCCGGTGCTGCTCGATACCCGTGTCGATGATGACTGCCAGTGCCGGCAGCGTGGCGACCAGCACAAGCAGCAGCAGGCGAATGCGCAAGGTCATCGCCCATTTACCGGCATTCCCTGTTCCTTCCCCATCCTTGTATGGATTTTTCTGGTTTTCGGACATCGTCAACTAACAGGCGCGCACTCCAATTGTTTACCTCGGATTGTGGTCTTTATAACGGTCCACCCGACTAAATATTGAATCGTCAGTAAATCGGTAAAAGGGGCCGTGATCCCGGAATCCGGAAACGGCACTCCCTAATCCTCTTCAGCCAGACCTTGTGGCAAGCCTCGCTCGACGCTCCCCGATACCTGGCAATGAAGTAAGAAATCCAAAAAGGAGTGCCTTATGCCAACCGCAACCATGACCACCAAAGGGCAGATCACGATTCCTGCCGCTGTTCGGGCCGCGCTCGGCATTGAGGCCGGGGACCGCGTCGAATTTGTCCCGGTTGAGCCGGGGCGTTTCGAGATCTACAACAGCCAGGCATCGACTATATTTCAGTATCGATAACGCTCGGCCAAACACGATAAACCGCGGTACCCGAACCGCGCGATGTTCCGGAGTAGGGGGGCTCCGCAAGGAGGTGTCCCATGTTGAAGCAAGTCACGACCGGCTCGACGCCGCAGCAGGTGTGGCAACGGCTGCTGCGCAACGAGCCGCTGTTCATTCTCGATGTGCGCAACCGCGACGAGTTCGAACGCTGGCGGGTGGAAGGCCCGCGTTCCGTCCCTATGCTGAATGTTCCTTATTTCGAACTGCTCGACCTGGAAGGCGAGGAGGAGGATGTCACCGAAGCGGTGATGCGCGGGGTGCGCGCGCAGCTGATGGAACAGTTGCCGCATGAGCGGCCCATCCTCGCCGTCTGCGCCGAGGGCAATACCTCCAATTACGTGGCCGAGGGGCTGCGCCGCCTGGGTTTCGATGCGGTGAACATGGAAGGCGGCATGGAGGCCTGGGGCAACTTCTACGCCTGGCACGCGGTCGCGCAGACCGAACGCTTCTCGCTTTACCAGGTGGTGCGTCCGGCCCGCGGCTGCCTGAGCCACGTGCTGGTGAGCGAGCATCGCGCCGCGGTGTTCGACCCCGCCCGCCACCTCGACACCTATCACGAACTGGCCGCCGCCGTGGGCGCGCGGATCGAAATGGTGCTGGATACCCACCTGCATGCCGACCACCTGAGCGGCGGGCCGGCGCTGGGGCAGGGCGATCACATTCCCTACCACCTGCACCCCTACGACGCGATCCACCCGATGGACATGCTGCCCGCCCGCATCGCGTATCGGCCGCTGGAGGCGGGCCAGACGTTCAGGGTCGGCTCGGCCGAGGTCAAGGTGCTGCATTTTCCCGGGCATACCCTGGGCATGGTGGCCTTCCTCATCGAGGATCGCTATCTCTTGAGCGGCGACAGCCTGTTTCTGGAGTCCATCGCGCGCCCGGATCTGGGCGGCAAGGCCGAGGCCTGGGCGCCGCTGCTCTACGAATCGCTGATGCGGATGGCAGAGCTGCCGGACGAGACGCTGGTGCTGCCGGCGCATTTCAGCGATATCGCGGCGGGCGATGAAAACGGCGTCTTCCACGCCACGCTGGGCGAGCTCAAGCAGCGCAATCCCGGCCTGCTCAAGCTGGCCGAAGGCGAGGCGGCCTTCTGCGACTACATCCTGGCGAACCTGCCCGAGTTTCCCCCGGCCTATGTTGAGATCAAGCGGGCCAATGCCGGGCTGGCCCGCCCGGACGAGCGCGCGGCGCAGGAACTGGAGCTGGGCAAGAACATCTGCGCGGTGGGGAAAGCGCCTGAGAGGGCTTCAGGGTAGGCGGCCGCCCATGGATGGGGCTTGATGATCGGATGGCTGGCCGGGCCCGCATTCAACATTGCACGATACGAATTGTTGAATGCAAACCGGATCGGGCCCGGTGGACGGTGGCGGGAAGAGCCGGGGCGGCAGGCCCGGCATCACGTGTGCGGGTGCAGCGCCCCGCTCAAAACTCGTTGCGGATGCGCTTGTAGCCCTTCACCAGTTCGTGGTTGGCCTGCGCCACGCTTTCGGAGAATCCGGTGACGTCGGGGGTGACGCGCTCGATGCGGGCCAGCTCCTCGTCCGAGTGGATGTTGCAGGTTGACGGAATGTAGAAGCCGTCGGGCACGCTGCAGCCTTCGACCACCGAGTTGTGGCGCACCACCGATCCCTCGCCCACCACGCAGTTGAACAGCACCGAATTGAAGCCGATGAACACGCGGTTGCCCACCTTGCAGGGGCCGTGCACGATCGAGCGGTGGGCGATCGACGTGTATTCGCCGATCTCGACCCGGCCGCCGGCCTTGGAGTGGATGACCACGCCGTCCTGGATGTTCGAGTGCGCGCCGATGACGATCGGTTCCATGTTGCCGTCGTCGTCGACCTCGTCGGCGCGTATCACCGCGTACGGCCCGATGAACACGTTCTCGCCGACGATGATGTGGCCACAGAGGATGGCGGTGGGGTCGACAAACGCTGTCTCGTGCACGACCGGCAGGTCGCCTCGCGGGTTGCGGCGAATCATGGTGTGTTCCTTTGTTTGTGTGGCTGAAAAAAACAGATGGCCGGATGGGGCCCGGTGCGCGCGCCGATGCTCAAGTCCGGTGCGCGCGCTGATGCGGTCATCCCGGTGAGTGCAGGTTCAGGCGTGCCCCGCTGCATGCGGAAAGAGGAACCCGGCCAGGCGCGCCATGGCACCGTTGCGGTCGAGCATCACCAGTTCCGGTCCGTCTTCGGGCATCCGGGCGGGCAGCATGCGCCGGGTCCGCCCGTCGCACACGATCTTGTCGGGGCACCAGCGGTGGATCAGTCCGGACAGCGCGGTACGCGGCTCGCCCCAGATGACGGTGGCCTCGGCCCGGCTCAGGCCGTGGCGCTTCAGGTCGTGCTCAAGCCGTTTTTGTTCGGCTGGCGCAAGCCGTGCTGCGCGTTCGCCCGGCAGCAGGGCGGCAGGGCCATCCGGGTCGAAAACGGAGCGGGTGTCGAGCACGCTTGCCACCAGCAGTTCGACATCGGCTGAGGTGGCGATTTCGCCGGCGCGGCGAAGCAGCGCCGAACCGCTGTGACCGTGGGTGAAGGGAACCAGAATGCGTTGACGGGTTTTCATGACTGGACTCCTGCAGGAATAAAGGGGTGGGGCTGGACAGCGGCCGGCTCGATCCGAACTGGCGCGCATTCGCGGAAAATGTGCGCACTGCAGGTGCGGCAGGCATCCCGGTTCAGGCGGCGGTAGATTTCGGCGATGGCCTCGGTCTTGGAATCGAACAGGTTGGCGCCGCCGATCGTTTTCAGGGCGCCGGTTTTCGCCAGCTGTTCCTGCACCGTGTCCTTGACGCCGATCAAGTAGAGCCCGCCGCCCGCCAGGCGCCGCCGCCGCGCCTCGTCGGCGAGGGCTTCGGCGCCGGCCATGTCGATGAAGTTGATGCCGTGCGCAATGATGGCGACGTGTTTCTGCTCGGGCCGGGCGATATCCAGGGCGGCCAGTTTTTCGCGCACGTGGGCGGTGGCGCCGAAGAACAGCGAACCGTCGATGCGCACGAAGCGCAGTTGCGGGCAGCGCGGCGCGCTGTCGGCGTCGGTGAACTTGCGCTTCTTGTTGTGCGGGTTGGGCGCGCGCTCGCGCACCTGCGGCTTGGAGGTGCGCGCCAGGTACAGCGAAAGCGACATCAGCACGCCGATGATGATGGCCTCCTCCAGCGTCAGGAACAGCGTGGACGCGAAGGTGGTGGCGAGGATGGCGGCTTCGGCGCGGCTGGTCTTCACCGCGTGGGCGATTTCCTTGAAGTCGATCAGGCCCCAGGCCACCAGGAAGAGGATGCCGGCCATGGCGGCGTTGGGCAGAAAGCGCGCCCACGGCGCCACCAGCAGCACCACCAGCAGCAGGAACGCGCCCGCCATCATCGCCGCCAGCGGCGTCTTGGCCCCGGCCGCGTAGTTGACGCCGCTGCGGTTGAACGAGCCGGTGGCAACGTAGCCCGAGAAGAACGCGCCGGCGAGGTTCGACATGCCCTGGCCGATGAATTCCTGGTTGCCGTCGACGTTCTGGCCGGAGCGCGCCGCCAGCGCGCGCGCGATCGACACCGCCTCGGTCAGCGCCAGGAGCGTCACCGCTACCACGCCCGACGCCACCGCGCGGATGCTCTCGGCGTCCAGCGCCGGCGCCGACAGCGGCGGCAGGCTTGCCGGCAGCGCGCCCACCGTAGCCATCTGCAGGCCCTGCCAATAGCTCAGCGCGGCCGCCGCGGCCGAGCCGCCCAGCATCGCCACGATCATGTAGGGCCACTTTGGCAGGTAGCGCTTCACCGCAATGCCGAGCAGCAGCGTCAGGAGGGCCACCGCCATCACGCCCGGCTGCACCTGGTCGAACTGGCTGAACAGGGTGCTCCAGGTGTCGCTGAACGACGCCCCGCGCGCAATCTCCAGGCCGAAGAAATGCTTGACCTGGTTGGTGGCGATGAGGATCGCCGCGCCGGCGGTGAAGCCGGTCACCACCGAATGCGAGATGAAGTTGACCAGAGTGCCCATGCGCGCCAGCCCCATCACCAGCTGGATCACCCCGACCAGAAACGTCATCGTCAGCGCCAGGCTCACATACTGCGCCGTACCCGGCTCGGCATGCGGCGAGAGCACCGAGAACAGCACGATCGAGGCCGCCGTCGTCGGTCCCGACACCAGGTGCCACGAGGAACCGAACAGCGCCGCGATGATGGCCGGGATCATTCCCGCATACAGCCCGTATTCCGGCGGCATGCCGGCGATGGTGGCAAACGCCACCCCCTGCGGCAGCGCCACCAGCGCCCCCGTCAGCCCGGCGACGAGGTCGTCGCGCAGGCTCTGCTTGTTGACGCGATTGCGCCAGCGCAGAAACGGCAGAAACCGCGGCCAGTCGAGATGGAGGGGAGGCACGCGCAGGCGGGCAAGGAGAGTATTCATCGCTGTAAAAATCCGACCGTTTGGATAGATCAGATCGTAGCGATGAGGGCGTTAACCCAAGGTTAAGCGAGCGGTAAGACTGGGTTAATTCGGAGGCGGGCTATCGTCCGGAAACGACCCGTTGCAGCCGGACGATCCTTCTGGGTCCACTGGCTGGTATCAGCGCACACCTGTCATGTGATGGAGGTAGCCCTGAATAGCCATTTCACGACGCGTCGCATGTTTTCTGCGCAATGTAGTAGCCATAACTTAAGTGCGGCCGATAGCGCTCATAGAGATCGATCTCCCGCTCTTCCGCTGCAACAATCGCCTTTGCTGAGTCGCTTGACTCATGCGCTTCCAGAAAAGCCGCAAAGTGCTTCTGCATCGGACGGTAATAAGCATCAAGCCAGCACTGCTCCGGAAGCACAAAATAACCCAACGGGGTGTAGCCGTTTCGTTCGAGGACGGCCATCTTAGACGAGGCAGTATCGACTTCCTCGTACTGGGATCGCCAATGCGACTCGAGTTCAGCGGGTCGGCTGTATGTCAGCCAAGTAAGCTCGGAAACCGCGAGGATGCCGCCCGGTTTGAGAAATCGGCGCCAATCCTGCACGCCCTTTTCGAAACCGATGTTGTAGATCGCTCCCTCCGACCAAATTGCATCCAGCGTACCCGGGGTGATCGGAAGCGAATCCATTGATGCCGTCACAGTGGTGATGCGTTTTGCGACGCCAGCTTGTATCGCGCGTTCCTTGAGCACTTCCAGAAACTCTGGCAGGAAGTCGATCGCAATGATCTCGGCATCTAGTTCCCGTGCCAGAACCAGCGTCGATGCACCAGTGCCGCAACCGATGTCAGCGATTTTCAGGCCACGTCTATTCCGAAGGCCGGATAGCTCAATTGCACGACGAGTCTCTGCGTCACCGCCAGGCCCCTGTCGATCGGCCTCCAGATGAAGATCAACCAGCAGTTGCAAGTCGTCCATTCTTCACCTTTATTGTCTTCATGATCTTGGCTTTTCCATGGCCAGAGCGATTCGGCTAATTCAGAAGTATAAGCAGTCGCCCCAATGGCAGACCCGGCGCTGCGATCAATGGCCGCACTTGGCCGAAATCTGCCTGAAGCCCTACCGCACGAACACCACCGTCACCGTCGTCCCCTGCTGCTCCCCGCTTTCCAGCCGAACCTGCCAGCCGTAGCGGTCGCAAATCTGCTTGACCAGGGACAGGCCGATGCCGGCGCCGGTGCTGGCCATGTCGCGGAAGTGGCGCAGGAAGGCCTGGTCGACGGCATCGGCGGGGATGCCGCGGCCTGTGTCGGAGATGACGAGGCTGCGGCTGTCCTGATGGAGGGTGACGCTGCCGGCGTCGGTGTAGGAAAAGGCGTTGCGCACCAGGTTGCTGACCAGGATGTCGACCAGCCCGCAATCGGCGGCGACGACGAGGGTGGGGTCGGTCTGCACGTCCACGGCCACCGGTTTGCTCGCCAGGATGTGGCGCTGCTTTTCCACCGCTTCCTCGACCACCGCGGCGATCTGGCAGCCGTGGCCGGGCTGGGCGTGGTCTTCGCGTGCCATGAGCAGCAGGGCGGTGCCGAGTTCGGCCATGTCGTGGGCGGCGCGATCGATGCGCTGGATGCGCGCTTTCTGTTTTTCGTTCAGGGTGCCATCGTCCAGCAGCACTTCGGTGGCGCTGAGGATGACGGCGAGCGCGGTGCGCAGTTCGTGGCTCATGTCGGCGCCGAAGGCGCGCTCGCGTTCCATGAAGGCTCGCATGCGGCTCAGCTGGCGGTCGAACACGCCGGCCAGTTCCTCGATTTCGCGGTCGTGGAAATGTTCGACCAGCGGCTGGCTCCAGTCTTCCGGCCGGCGATGGCGAACCCGCGCGGCCAAGTCACGCACCGGTGCGGTCGCGGCGCCGGACAGTACGATGCCGAGCAGGGCGGACAGCAGGGTCATGGCGACCGCAACGATGCTGAGCTGTTGGGCAAAGCGCCGCTCGCGCTTGAGTTTGAGCGAGATGTCGTGAAGCAGGTAGTAGCGGACGTCCTCCCGGTCCAGCACGGCTGCCCGGTAGAACAGGTCGCCGACGCGGACTTCGTGACGTCCGGGCGGCAGCTTGGCGAGGTAATCCGGCACGCCGTCCGTCTCGCCCGCTTCCCGCACGTAGCCCTGCAGGATGACGGTGGAAGGCGGCAGGGAGCGGGGGTTGCGCGTGCGGCGAGCGATGTAGTCGTCGAGTTCGGCAGTCAGGGTTTCGTCCACCAGGCGCACGCTGAGGTCGTGCGCAGATTGAAACATCATCACCGCCATGACCGAGGCGAGCAGCGCGCCAAATGCCGCGAAGTAGAGCGCGATGCGCGCGCGCAGGCTATGCAGTCGGAACATCCGGTGCCTTCAGTTGATAGCCGACGCCGCGCACGGTATGCAGCAGCGGTGGCAGGTCGGGCGGGTCGATGGCCGCGCGCAGGGTGTGCATGTGTACCCGCAGGGAATCGGAATCGGGCGGCGAGTCGCCCCAGGCGGCCTGTTCGATTTCGCGCCGCCACACCACATTGGGCGAGCGCTTCATCAGCAGTTCCAGGATGCGCAGCGGCAGCAGGGGCAGGCTGAGAGGGCGGCCGGCGCGCTGCACGACGCGGGTGCCGAGGTCGAACACCAGGTCGGCCACCTGCAGCCGGTTCAGGCGTTCGCCGCTTTTGGCACGCCGCACCAGGGCGGCGAGGCGCAGTTCCAGCTCGCGCAGCTCGAACGGCTTGACCAGGTAATCGTCGGCGCCTTCGCCGAAGCCGGCGATCTTGTCGTCCAGCGTGGCGCGCGCGGTCAGCATCAGTACCGGGGTCTGGGACTGCGCGTCCTGGCGCAGGCGGCGGCACAGGGTGAGGCCGTCGATGCCGGGTAGCATCAGGTCGAGCACGATGACATCGTGCGGCTGGGTGACCGCCAGATGCAGGCCGGTCACGCCATCCATCGCCACGTCCACCAGATGGCCGTGGCTTTCCAGAAAGTCGGCGATGTTCGCCGCCAGGTCTGCGCTGTCTTCCACGATCAGGACCGAAAACAGGGTGCGGTCGCTCATGGCAGGCGAGGGGGGGATGGGAAGCGCATGCGAGTCTTTTAACACTGCGTCGCCGTCGACGTCCAGTCGGCGGGGTGCGCGGGCGTTTTCCCGCCCCGGCGTGTCACCCTCACCCCGCGCGCGGAGGGCGCACCAGCGGCAGCACGCGCGCATCCTGCTGCGGCAGGTCGCGCTCGGCGAGCGCCTGCAGCGCCTGGAGAAATTCGCCCGGCAGGCGTTTCATGGTTTCCGCGGCTTGCGGTGCGTAATGCACCACCTCGAACGGCACGCGTTCGTTGAGCGCGCGGCGCGCCTGCGGACGGAAATGCTGCCACGCCAGTTCGACCCACGCCTTGTTCTGGCTGTCGACGAAGATGAACTCTTCGGCATCCAGCACCGCCATGTACTGCAGGCTGCGGATCGGCACGAACAGGCATTTTCCGGCGCGTGCCAGCAGGGTGTGCGCGAGGTTGTAGGTGGCGGCGGGTAGAAAGTCCGGCAGCCGGGCGATTTCCTCTTCGCGATAGAAGCGCTCTTCCATGGCGTAAAAATAGCAGCCCCCGGGCTGTCGGGTGAAGCATTTTTTTGCGGCGAGTGTGGAATCGCGCCAACCGCGCAGCCGGAAAGCCGAATCCTTGAGGCAAAATAGGCGCGCACTGATTTCGAGCAACAATCGCCATGACCAACACCCCAGCCGCCCGCGCGCCGGACCTGATATTCGACACCCACTTGGAGGACTTCGACCGCGACGTGATCGAGGCCTCGCACAGCATCCCCATCCTGGTCGACTTCTGGGCCGACTGGTGCCCGCCCTGCCGCGCGCTGACGCCGGTGCTCGAGCGCGTCATCGCGCACCACGCCGGCCGGATCCGCATGGCCAAGGTCGAGGTCGACGAAGGCGCCAACATGAAGCTTGCCGGGCGCTACGCGTTGCGTGGTTTTCCCACCGTGCTGCTGTTCATCAAGGGCGAGATCGTCGGGCGTTTCTCCAGTTCCAAGCCTGAGTACTGGGTGCGCGAGTTCGTCGCCGAGCACACCGATATTGAATAGGCCCCTGCTGGTGATCGACACCAACGTGGTGCTCGACTTGCTGCATTTCGACGATGCGGTTGCGCGCCCCCTGCGGCTCGCGCTGGAGGCCGGGCGAGTACGCTGCGTGGTGTCGCCCGCCACGCTGGACGAATTGCAGCGCGTGCTGGCGTATGCGGAATTTGGTCTGGACGCAGCGCGCCAGGCGGGGCTGTTCGCGCGCTATCGCGCCCTGTCGGAAACGGCCCAGACGGTCGACGTGTGCGCAGGTTTGCCCCACAAGGGGACTCCGATCCACTACGGGCTCAAGCCCGTGTGGAATCGTATGCCACGCTGCAGCGACCCCGACGACCAGAAATTCATCGAGCTGGCCGCCGCCGTCCGCGCGCAGGGCCTGGTCAGCAAGGACCGCGCGGTGCTCAAGCTGCGCCGCCGCTGCGTGCCGCTTTTCCGGGTGATGGGTCCGGCCGAGGCGGTGCGCTGGCTGGACGGGGCCCTGAATCCATAAGGAATCAGTCCGCATCCTGCGGCTGAAACCGGCGTCTCGCCGCTTCGCTCACCGCCAGCACCGCCGGATGGCTCAGCCGCCGCTCCACCGAAATGGCGAAAAAGCGCTCGCGGATGTCCAGCGTCTGCCCCAGTTGGACCACCCCGTGCTGCCGCATCGCCTCCCGCGCCGTGGTCAGCGGCACCGGAAACGCCCCCGCGCCGGCCTGGCCGAAGGCGCCCATCAGCGCGCTGTCGTTGAATTCGCCGACGATGGTGGGCTGGATGCCAAGGCGTTCGAGCCAGCGCAACAGCGGCGCGCGCAGGGCGCTGTCCTCGCCCGGAATCAGCAGCGGCAGGCCGTGCAGGCAGGCAGGAAAATCCACTGTCGATTCGCCGGCAAGGGCGCGCGTCGCCAAAAAGGCGATGCCGCATTCGCCCAGCGGATGGCTGTAGCCCTTGATGTCCATGCTGGTCGGCAGCGGCCGGTCGGCCAGCACCATGTCGAGCCGGTGGATGGCGAGATCGGCGGCCAGCTGTTCCAGCCGGTCTTCCCGGCAGACCAGCTTGACCGGCTCGGCCAGGGTGAGCGCGGGCGCCAGCAACTGGTAGGCGATGGTCTTCGGCACGACATCGGCGATGCCGACGCGGAACGGATGCACGCGCGCGCCGGGCCGGTTCAGCAGGGCCTCCTCGAGTTCGGCGCCAACGGCGAAAATCTCGTCGGCGTAGGTCAGCGCGGTATGTCCGGCATCGGTCAGCTCCAGCCGGCGTCCGCTGCGGCGGAACAGCGCGACCCCCAGGCGGTCTTCCAGTATGCTGATCTGCCCGGACAGCGTCTGCGGTGTCAGATGCAGCTTCTCGGCCGCCTTGTTGATGGCGCCGGCCTTGGCGACGGTGCGGAAGTAGTACAGGTGCTTGTAATTGAGCATGATGCAAATCAATTCGATAAAACCGAACAATAGCAGTATGAAAATCGAATTTTATTGTGCTTTTGCGGTCTGTATCCTTTGTCTATCCGTGAAGGGGCCGCAGGCCCGCACACGACCCGTGCTTTGAAGGAGAAACCATGAAACGGATTGTCTTGTTCCTTGCCACCAACGTGGCCATTTTGCTGGTGCTGTCGATCGCCATGCGCGTGCTGGGCGTCGAGCCCTATCTCACCGAGACCGGGCTGAACCTGACCTCGCTGCTGATCATGGCCGCGGTGATGGGCTTCGGCGGTGCGTTCATCTCGCTCGCCATCTCGAAGTGGATGGCGAAGAAGTCGATGGGCGTGCGGGTGATCGAGACGCCGTCGAACTCGACCGAGTTCTGGCTGGTGGATACCATCCGCAAGTACGCGGCAGACGCGGGCATCGGGATGCCGGAGGTCGGCATTTACGACGCGCCGGACGTCAATGCGTTCGCCACCGGCATGACGCGCAACAAGTCGCTGGTCGCCGTGTCCTCCGGCCTGTTGCAGCAGATGAAGCGCAACGAGGCCGAGGCGGTGCTGGGGCATGAAATCGCCCACATCGCCAACGGCGACATGGTCACGCTGACCCTGATCCAGGGCGTGGTGAACACCTTTGTGATCTTCCTGTCGCGCGTCATCGGCCACACCGTCGACCGTGTCGTGTTCAAGAACGAGCGCGGCCACGGCCCGGCGTTTTGGGTGACCACCATCGTTGCCCAGCTGGTGCTGGGCATCCTGGCGTCGATCATCGTCATGTGGTTTTCGCGCCAGCGCGAATTCCGCGCCGACCGCGGCGGCGCCAGCCTGGCCGGCGGACCCAACATGATCGCCGCGCTGGAGCG
>JAHJNP010000358.1 GCA_018820745.1 Gammaproteobacteria bacterium | reverse complement strand
CGGACGCGTGCCGTTCAACGTCGAGAAGGAACCCATCGGCGCCGGCAAGAACGGGCCGGTGTACCTGAAGGACATCTGGCCGAGCAACGAGGAAGTCGCGGCGCTCTTGCACCATTCCACCGACGCCGGCGCCTACAAGCGCTATGCCGACGTCGGTGCCGACAACCCGCTATGGGACGGCGTGACGGCCCCCACCGGCGCGGTGTACGAATGGGACGAGCAATCGACCTACATCCAGGAGCCGCCGTTCTTTATCGGTGAAAAGGCCGCCAGCATCGCCATCCGGGGCGCGCGCGCGCTGGCGATTTTCGGCGACTCGGTCACCACCGACCACATCAGCCCCGCAGGCGGCATCAAGCCGACCTCGCCGGCCGGCCTGTACCTCGCCGAACACGGCGTCGAAAAGGCCGACTTCAACAGCTACGGCGCGCGCCGCGGCAACCACGAGGTGATGATGCGCGGCACGTTTGCCAACGTGCGCATCAAGAACCTGATGATCCCCGGCAGCGAAGGCGGCATTACGCTGAAGGACGGCGAGGAAAAGCCGATCTACGACGCCGCCATGGAATATCAGCGCGACGGCATGCCGCTGATGATCTTCGCCGGCGAGGAATACGGCACCGGCTCATCGCGCGACTGGGCGGCCAAGGGCACCACGCTCCTCGGCGTGAAGGCGGTCGTCGCCAAGAGCTTCGAGCGCATCCACCGTGCCAACCTGGCCGGCATGGGCGTGCTGCCCTGCCAGTTCAAGGACGGCGTCGACGCCGCCACGCTGAAACTCGACGGCAGCGAGACCTTCGACCTCGAAGGCACTGAATCCGGCATCACGCCGCAGCAGGACGTCACGCTGGTGATCCACCGCGCCGACGGCAGCATGGAGCGCGTCGCGCTCAAGCTGCGCATCGACACGCCGATCGAGGTCGAGTATTACGACAAGGGCGGGATCCTGCCCTTCGTGCTGGGCCAACTGCTAGGCTGAACAGCAGGGCGGTCGGCACCCTTCTGTGGGATGAAGCGCTGATCGTTGTTACACTGAGTTCATGGGCCGCATTTACAATCCGTGGCCTGGCGCGCGTGGGGCGAAGCCCACATCGCCAGGCCGAAAGACAATAAAAATACCTTTAACTCTTGAATTAACCCGGCCCATACATTAGCATTTACTTAAATATACATTACACGGGAGCCCATCATGTCTAAACGCGCTGTTCTGCTTACTTTGTCCGCCTTGGCCGTTGCCGCACTGCAAACCGGTTGCGGCGAAAAAGCCCTGACCTACCAGACCAACATCAAGCCGATTCTCGAAGCCAACTGCGTGTCGTGCCATGTGCCCGGCCACGCAGGCCACGACAAGTCGGGCCTGCGTCTGGACAGCTACGAAGCCATGATGAAGGGCACCCAGTTTGGCCCGGTAATCGTACCGGGCTCCAGCGTGGGCAGCACGCTTTATCGTCTGGTGGCCGGCCAGGCCGATCCGTCGATCCGCATGCCCCACGGCCAGGCCGCGCTGTCCGATAAGGATGTGGCCACGATCGCCGCCTGGATCGACCAAGGCGCGAAGTACTGAATTTCATTTCCCACGAGGAGCAACCCCAATGAGCAATCGCGGCTTTTTCCATTTCAGCGCCCTGCCGATGTCGACGCGCATGGTCTACACCATGACCCTGCTGGTGCTCGGCACGGGTTATCTGTTCGCCATGCTGCAGGTGTTCTACAGTCATGCGGGGCTGGACGGCAACCCCAAGAATATCTCCGCCCAGGATATCCGCATCGCCTACCATGGCAGCGAAACCGACACCCGCCTGGTCTCCGCACTGAAAGGCCCGATGGCAGGAATGCTGCCGGAATCGGAACGGGCCGTCATTTTCAAGTGGGTGGATTCGGGCGCCCAGCAGGACGCCTTTGAAAGCGATGTGAAGCCCATTCTGCAGGAGCGCTGCCTGGCCTGCCACGACGGCAGCAACCCGCATATCCCGCTCCTGACCAGCCACGAGGAAGTGATGAAAATAGTGGCCAAGGATACCGGCGCAACCATCCCCACCCTGGTTCGTGTATCGCATATCCATTTGTTTGGCATCACCTTCATCTTCTTCATCGTCAGCAGCATCTTCACCCACGCCTACATGCGTCCGCTGTGGATGAAATGCGTGATCATCGTGCTGCCCTTCCTCACCATCCTGACCGACATCTTCTCCTGGTATCTGACCAAATGGATCCCCGGATTCGCCTGGTTCATCATCGGCAGCGGCGCCTTGATGGGCATGTCGTTCATGGTGCAATGGGTCGTCTCGATGTGGCAGATGTGGTTCTACTCCCTGCCGGACGAAATCGAGGAATGTGGCGGCACCTTGCCGGTCATCGGTCAAAAGTCGAAAACGCAGAATATGTAAACCTGCGCTATCCAGGTCGCACCGAACGGGGCGTGTGAACGGTGTTCACACGCCCCGTTCGTATTGGGCGGGACAGCCGTATGGGGCGCAGGCGCGAATGCGACACGGCATCCTGCGCGGGCGTCGGTCAGAATGTGAAATGCAGCGCGAACAGCTCGCTTACCTTGGCGGATGTCTGCGGTTTGCTGACGACGAAACCCTGAATTTCGTCGCAGCCATTCTGTTTCAGAAACGCCACCTGTTCGAACGTCTCGACCCCTTCTGCCACCACGCGCAGCTTCAGGGCGTGCGCCAGACGGATGATGGCATTGGCGATTTCCGCGTCGTCGCTATCGGTCAGCACGTCTTTCACAAAACTCTTGTCTATTTTCAGCGCGTCGATCGGCATGCGTTTCAGCTGGCCCAGATTGGAATAGCCCGTGCCAAAATCGTCGATGTAGACGTGCAGGCCGCGCTGACGCAGTGCCTCGAGTATGTCGAAGGTGCGCGCCGGATTGTCCATCGCGGCGCTTTCGGTCACTTCCAGCTGCAGATTCGCAGGATCCATTCCGGTTTCCTTCAGGATGGCATCGATGTCGTCGATCAGGCGCGCGTCGGAAAGCTGTCGCGGCGACAGATTGACCGCCACCGGCGGCGGATTGAGCCCGGCGTCGCGCCAGGCGATCCACTGGACGCACGCTGCCCGCACCACCCAGCGTCCAATCGGCACGATCAGGCCGGTTTCCTCCGCCACCGGAATGAACTGATCGGGCCCGATGATATTACCCGAGCGGGGAAGCCAGCGAACCAGGGCTTCCAGCCCCACCACCCGGCCGCCGGCAAGATCGACCTTGGGCTGGTACAGCAGCGCCAGTTCATCGCGCTCGAGCGCCTGACGCAGGCCGTTCTCCAGGGCCATTTGCTGCTGCGCCATGGTATTCAGTTCAGTGCTGAAGTATTCAAAGCCGCTGCGGCTATGCTTGGCCTGGTACATCGCCAGATCGGCCTGGCGCAGCAGGGTGTTGGCGTCGAGGCCATCGTCCGGATACACGCTGATGCCGATGCTGGCGCCGATAGCATAGCGCCGCTGCCCCAGCTTGAACGATTCGGCCAGCGCCTGGTTCAGCTTGCGCGCCACCCGGCCGGCGGCGCGCGAGGCTGGG
>JAHJNP010000357.1 GCA_018820745.1 Gammaproteobacteria bacterium | reverse complement strand
CGGATCAGCCAGCAGATCAAAGGCATGCTGGCCGTCATTCAGGGATAAGGAGTCTAGCGCATGTCTTTATTCGATATTTTCAGCGTGGCCGGTTCGGCCATGAATGCCCAGTCGCAGCGGCTTAATACCGTCGCCAGCAATCTGGCCAACGCCGACAGCGCAACCAGCGCCAATGGCGAGGCCTACAAGGCCAAGCAGGTGGTGTTTTCCGCCACCCCGGTGGGCACGAATGGCGCGACCGGCGTCAACGTGGCGGCGGTGATCGATGATCCGTCGCCGATGAAGATGGTGTACGACCCGAAGAATCCGCTCGCCGACGGCAAGGGCTACGTCACCATGCCCAACGTCAATGTGGTGGAGGAAATGGTCAACATGATTTCCGCCTCGCGTTCGTATCAGTCCAACGTGGAAATGATGAACACCACCAAAACCCTGCTGCTCAAGACCCTGAACCTGGGCCAGTGATCAGCCCTGAAGGCAATTAAGGAGACGCAATGAGCACCGTACAAGACACAAGCAATGTCAGCAGCCTGTTTGGTGCCGGCGCGACCGCTGCCGCCAAAGGCGGCACCCAGGAGACGCAGGACCGTTTCCTGAGCCTGCTGGTGGCTCAGATGAAGAACCAGGATCCGCTGAATCCGCTCGACAACGCCCAGGTGACCAGCCAGTTGGCCCAGCTTTCCACGGTGCAGGGCATCGAGGACATGAACGGCAGCCTGCAGGCGCTAGCCGCCAGCATGGGCGCCAACCAGATGGCGCAGGCGGCCAACCTGATCGGACGCGCCGTGCTGGTGCCGGGCGACAGCATCAGCCCGGCCGAGATGGAGGATGTGATGGGCTTCGACCTGTCGCGTCCGGCCGACAAGGTGACGGTCGATATTTTCGACGCTGCCGGTGGCCTGGTGCGCAGCCTCAACCTGGGGCCGCGTGAAGACGGGGTCAACGTGCTGGCCTGGGACGGGCTGACCAGCAAAGGCGCAGCCGCGCCGGAGGGTGAGTACAGCTTCAAGATCAATGCCGTCCAGGGCGGCCAGGAGGTCAGCAGCACCGCCTTGCATCTGGGGCTGGTCAACAGCGTTTCGCAGGGTAGCCAGGGCGTGCAGCTGAACCTGGCGGGCAACGATCGCGTGAGTTATTCCGATATCCGGCAGATTTTCTGAGCAAGGCAACGTGGGCCCGATGGGTAAACCGGGCGCAACCAACACAAGGAGCAGAACATGAGTTTTCAGCAAGGCTTGAGCGGCCTCAATGCCGCCGCAAAAAACCTGGATGCCATCGGCAATAACGTTGCCAACTCGAACACGGTGGGATTCAAGCAGTCGCAGACGCAGTTCGCCGACGTCTATGCCAACTCCCTCACCGGGGCCGGCGGCGCGCAGGTCGGTATCGGCGTCAAGGTGGCGCAGGTGGTCCAGCAGTTTACCCAGGGCAGCATCACGTCCAGCAACAACCCGCTGGATATCGCCATCAACGGCGGCGGCTTCTTCCGCATGGAAAACAACGGCGAAGTCACCTATCAGCGCAACGGCCAGTTCCAGCTCGACCGCACAGGGTTTATCGTCAATCCGAACGGTTCCAGACTGACCGGCTATACGGCAAATGCCAGCGGCGTGCTGCTGACCGGTTCGCCCGGCCCCTTGGCGATCAACACCGCCGATCTGGAGCCGCAGATCACGACCGAAGTGGATGCCGTGCTCAACCTGGACTCCGGCAGCACGGTACCGGCAACGACGCCATTCGACATGACTGATCCGACCAGCTTCAATCATTCGACCGCGGTTTCTATTTACGACAGCCTGGGCAATTCCCAGACGCTGCAGACGTTCTATGTCAAAACTGCAAATCCTGGCGAGTGGCAGGTTTACGCGGCCAGCGACGGTGTGGCGATCGACCCCGACACGACCAATGCCGTTATCGATCCGGTCACCACCCTGAACTTCACTACCAGCGGTGCCCTGACGGGCACGCCGGCCATGCCGATCGGGCCCATCAGCGTTCCGGCCACGGCGACGGGCGCGACCCCGACGTTCCCGGTCACGCTCGACTTCACGAATTCCACCCAGTTCGGTTCTGCCTTCAGCGTCAACACCATGAACCAGGATGGGTTCACATCCGGTCGGCTGGCCGGCTTCAACATTGGCGCCGACGGCATGATCCTGGGGCGTTATACCAATGGCCAGTCGGCTGTGCTGGGCCAGGTGGTGCTGGCCAGTTTCGCCAATCCCAACGGTTTGAACCCGCTGGGCAACAACATGTGGTCCGAAACTTCGGCTTCGGGTGTTCCCCTGGTGGGCGTGCCTTCCAGCGGCAGCCTGGGTGTGCTGCAGTCGTCGGCGGTGGAGGATTCCAACGTCGACCTGACCGCCGAGCTGGTCAACCTGATCACCGCCCAGCGGGTATATCAGGCCAACGCACAGACCATCAAGGCCCAGGATGCCGTGCTGCAGACCCTGGTCAACCTGCGTTAAGCACTGATTCATAGGGAGCCCGTATGGACCGTCTCATCTACACCGCCATGTCCGGCGCGAAGCACATCCTGGAACAGCAGGCGACCACTTCGCACAACCTGGCCAATGCGACCACCACCGGCTTTCGCGGGCAGATCGACCAGTTCCGCGCGGTGCCGGTGCAGGGCGCGATCCTGCCCACCCGTGCCTTCGTCGTCGATTCCACCACCGGCAGCGATTTCCGTG
>JAHJNP010000356.1 GCA_018820745.1 Gammaproteobacteria bacterium | reverse complement strand
CTCCGGCTGCAGCGTGAAATTGCGCTCGGCGCGTGCGCGCAACCGCGCCCCCGCCCCGTCCGCGTCGGCCAGCGCCCCGGCAAAGTCGATCTTCACCGTGCGGACCCGGGTGCGCGGCCCTGGCGTCACCGCAAAACGCATCACCCAGTCGTTTTCCGACTGCGTCAGGCTGCTGTCGATCTGCGGCGAGAAATACCCCTCCGTCGCCAGCAGCTCGCGCGCAGTGTCCTCGCTCACACTGCGCAGCCGCGCCAGTTCCGCCTCGTCCAGCGCCTCGCCCATGCGTGCGGCCCGCGCCGCTTCCAGGTACTGGACCAGCAGCGGCTTGAGTTCATCCGGCGCCTCCACCTCCACCGTCAGGGCGTGCGCCGGCGTCGCGCACAGCACGGCAAGAAACACCAGGGTTCTGAAAAGGGGAGAAGGCAAAATAGCCCGCAAAAATGAAGTCGTCAGCTTCATTCTAGGGGGTGCGTTGGAATCGGCCAAAAAACCACGAGAGGAATAAGCGGACGGATACGATCGAGGGGTTGGCGCCGAGGGACCGGTGCCGGCCATAACAGGCCGGTCAGTGTGCCTGGCTCGAACGTCTCAAATCCGGCATTTTCCAGGCAGGCAATCGTGCGCGCTCATCAGGCAGAGGAATACATCGCTTTTTCACGGATGGCCCGACCGCAGCGTCGGGATCATGTTTTAGCCCTCAATCCCCGGCAGATCAGCCACCGCAGGCTCGAGCTGGACCTGCATACAGACATTGGTCAGGGCGAAAAGAACATACTGAGAGACAAGCGAGATCAAATCGATGAAGTCCCGCGGGCTGAGGACGCCCCGGGTCCGATTCCACAATTCTGGCGGGAGAGATCGCTCGTTCACGAAGGCGTCGGTGAGTTCGAGGAAAGCGCGCTCCCTTTCCGCTGTGAAGGCGTTGTAGGAACCCTGCCGAATAGCGTCAAGCTCCGCATCATTGATGCCGAACTCGCGCCCGACCTTGACATGGTGCTTCCAGACATACTCGCTGCGATAGAGGACCGCCATGCGGAGGATGACCAACTCCTGCTCACGAACCGCCAGCCCCATCTTCGACTTCGAAGTCACCCAGTAGTCCAGGAACGGCCCAAGGGTTTCCTGATTCTGCATCAGAATACCCAGGACATTGCGCGGGAAACCTTCCCCCGTGAGGCCCTTCCCCGGGAGCCGTCCCAGGATATCCATCCATTCGGGGCGCAGATCGTCGGTCGACAGCGGGGCAATGCGGGCATCAGACTCGTCGGGAAACGTCATTCGAATAACTCCATGGACTTCCACCCGGGAAATGAACCGGAAGATTACTTCTCAAGCTGCAGCTTCGGGTTGCCACCGGCCATTCACCCCCAACCCAGCGCCCAACCCTGAATATCCTTTTTAGCCCAACCAAATGAAAAAAGAGGACGGAATCCCGCCCTCTTGCATCCCGCCAGCCCGATCAGGCCGGTTGTAATGCGGCCTTCTCGAAACTGAACACCCCGTCCTGCGCATCGATACGGATGGTGTCCTTGGGCCCGAAGCGTCCGGACAAAATTTCCTTCGCCAGCGGGTTTTCCAGTTCGCTCTGGATCGCCCGCTTGAGTGGCCGCGCGCCATAGATCGGGTCGAATCCGGCCCTGGCAATTTCGGCCAGCGCCGCTTCGCTGATATCGAGCTGCATCTCCATCTGTGCGAGGCGTTTTTCCAGGCCTTGCAGCTGGATGCGCGCGATGCTGGCGATGTGCTTCTCGTCCAGGGCGTGGAAGACGACGACTTCGTCGATGCGGTTGATGAACTCGGGGCGGAAGTAGGACTTCACCTCGCCCAGCACGGCAAGCTTGATGACCTGGTAGTCGTCGCCGCTCATCTGCTGGATCATCTGCGAGCCGAGGTTGGAGGTCATCACGATCACGGTGTTGCGGAAGTCGACGGTGCGGCCCTGGCCGTCGGTCAGGCGGCCATCGTCCAGCACCTGCAGCAGCACGTTGAAGACGTCCGGGTGCGCTTTCTCCACCTCGTCCATCAGGATGACGGAATAGGGTTTGCGGCGCACCGCCTCGGTCAGATAGCCGCCCTCTTCATAGCCGACGTAGCCGGGCGGCGCGCCGATGAGGCGGGCGACCGAGTGCTTCTCCATGAATTCGCTCATGTCGATGCGAATCATGTGGTCGGCGGAATCGAACAGGTATTCGGCCAGCGTCTTGCACAGCTCGGTCTTGCCGACGCCGGTGGGGCCAAGGAACAGGAAGGAGCCG
>JAHJNP010000032.1 GCA_018820745.1 Gammaproteobacteria bacterium | reverse complement strand
TGTCGACGAAAGCGGCCTGGACTGGCCGGACAATGCCGAGCGCTTTGCGGTGTTTGCACGGGTGGCGGCGTTGCTGGCGCAGGACGCGCTGGAACTGGGCTGGCTGCCCGCGGTGGTGCACACGCACGACTGGCAGACCGGACTGGTCGCGGCGTTTCTGGCCGAGCAGCCGGCGCGCCCGAAAACCGTGTTCACCATTCACAACCTCGCCTACGGCGGCAATTTTACCCACAGCGATTTCGTGCGGCTGCAGCTGCCCGGCCACTGGTGGTCGTCCGAGGGCGTGGAGTTCCATGGCGGCTTTTCGATGCTGAAGGCCGGCATCGTGTATGCCGATGTCGTCACCACGGTGAGCCCCACCTATGCCGCCGAAATCTGCACCCCGGCGTTCGGCTGCGGACTCGACGGCCTGCTCCGTTCCAGGCAGCACAAGCTGCACGGCATTCTCAACGGCATCGATACGACGGTCTGGGATCCGTCCACCGATGTTTACCTGCCGGCCCATTATTCGGTGGGACGGATCCAGCCGGGCAAGCGGCGCAACAAGCAGGCCCTGCTCGAACGCTTCCTGCCGCTGGTCGATGATGCGGCGATGCAGGCGCCGCTGCTGGGCCTGGTGGGACGGCTGGTCGAGCAGAAGGGGGTCGACTGGATACTGGCGGCGATGCCGGTGCTGCTCGCCGAGACCGACGTGCGCATGGTGCTGCTGGGCAGCGGCCAGGCAACGTACGAAAAGAAATTATTGCGGCTGGCCAAACAGCACCCCGAGCGGCTGTTTGTGACAATCGGCTACGACGAGCCGCTGGCACACCAGATCGAGGCCGGGGCGGACCTGTTTCTGATGCCGTCGCGCTTCGAGCCCTGCGGTTTGAACCAGCTGTACAGCCTGCGCTACGGCACGCCGCCCATCGTCTACAGGACTGGCGGCCTGGCCGACACCGTGGTCGATGCGAACGCGGCCACGCTGGACGATGCCAGCGCCACCGGTTTCGTGTTCGACACCCCCGGCGCCCCCGCCTTTCTGGACGCCATCGGCCGCGCACTCGACCTCTACCGCCAGCCCAAACAGTGGCGGCGGCTGCAGCAGGCCGGCATGCGCCAGTCGTTCGACTGGTCGGACAGCGCCGGCCACTATCTTGCACTCTATTCCTTATGACTTCAGACAGAACCACTATGCCCGCCGAAAAAATAGCCGCTCCCTGTTCCGTCGCCCTGAAACCGCTGCCGAACAGCAGCGAGGCGTTCACCCACGATCTCGAGCGTTACCAGTTTTATCACCTGGGGCGCATGCTGGGCAGTCCGCCGGTCTACACCTATCAGGCACTGGCGCGGACGCTGCGCGACCGTCTCATGTCGGACTGGATGAACACCTATGTGGCGCGCGACCAGCCGGGCAAGCGCCGCGCCTATTACCTGTCGCTGGAATTCCTGATCGGCCGCGCGCTGTCCAACCATGTGCTCAATCTGGGGCTGGACGAGGTGACGCGCGAGTCCTTGCACAGCTTTGGCCAGACGCTGGAGAACCTCGCCGAAGAGGAGCCCGACGCCGGGCTGGGGAACGGTGGTCTGGGCCGCCTCGCCGCCTGCTTCATGGACAGCTGCGCCACGCTGAACCTGCCGGTGATGGGCTATGGCATTCACTACGAGTACGGCATGTTCCGCCAGCACATCGAAAACGGTTATCAGATCGAGGATCCCGACAACTGGCTGCGCGACGGCAACCCGTGGGAGGTCGAGCGGCCTGAATATACCTGCCGCGTGCCGTTCGGCGGCCGGACCGAGCACTATCACGACAAGGCGGGGATCCATCGTGCGCGCTGGGCAGACACCAACGACGTACTGGCAGTGCCGTATGACATGCCGATCTCAGGCTACCGCAACCGCGCGGTGAACACGCTGCGCTTGTGGAAGTCCGCCGCCACCGACGAATTCGATCTCAGCGAATTCAATGCCGGCAGCTACTCCGAGGCGGTGGAGGCCAAGAACCACGCCGAGCACATCTCGATGGTGCTCTATCCCAACGACACCAGCGAAAACGGCAAGGAATTGCGCCTGCGCCAGCAGTATTTCCTGGCCTCGGCCAGCCTGCAGGATGCGCTGCGCCAGTGGCATACGGCGGGCAACAGCGACCTGTCGAGATTTGCCGAGCACAACGTGTTCCAGATGAACGACACCCACCCTTCCATCGCAGTGGCCGAGCTGATGCGCCTGCTGCTCGACCAGGAAGGCATGCAGTGGGACGAGGCCTGGGCGATCACCTCGCAGTGCATGGCCTACACCAACCACACGCTGCTGCCGGAGGCGCTGGAGCGCTGGCCGGTCGCGCTGTTTCAACGCCTGCTGCCGCGGCCGCTGGAGATCATCTATGAAATCAATGCGCGCTTCCTGCGCGAAGTGGCGGTGAAATGGCCGGGCGACATCGACCGCCGGCGCCGCATGTCGATCGTCGAGGAGGGCGATGTGCAGCAGCTGCGCATGGCCTGGCTCGCCATCGTCGGCAGCTTCTCGGTCAACGGCGTCGCCGAGCTGCATTCGAAACTGCTTCGGGAAGGCCTGTTCCGCGATTTCGTCGACCTGTGGCCGCACAAGTTCAACAACAAGACCAACGGCGTCACCCCGCGGCGCTGGATGGCCCATGCCAACCCCAGCATGAGCGCGCTCATCAGCAGCAAGATCGGCGATGGCTGGGTGGCCGATCTGTCGCAACTGGAAAAGCTCAAGCCGCTGGCC
The DNA here is from genome assembly GCA_018820745.1 of Gammaproteobacteria bacterium. Classification (GTDB taxonomy): domain Bacteria; phylum Pseudomonadota; class Gammaproteobacteria; order Burkholderiales; family Thiobacillaceae; genus Thiobacillus. The sequence continues at coordinate 182 of JAHJNP010000032.1, read as the reverse complement.
GACCTGAAAAACACGGGATTTCACGCCGACTGGCGTGCGGTCAAGCGCGCCAACAAGGAACGCCTCGCCGCGCTGGTCAAGGCCGAGTGCGGGGTCGATTTCAACCCGGACGCGCTGTTCGACGTCCAGGTCAAGCGCATCCACGAATACAAGCGGCAACTGCTCAACGTGCTGCACGTGAT
>JAHJNP010000355.1 GCA_018820745.1 Gammaproteobacteria bacterium | reverse complement strand
TGCAGTTCCTGCTCTGCCTTGTCCAGCATGGCGCGGTCGAGCACGCGACCTTCGGCCAGGCCGGTCTGCTTGAGGCCGGCCTTCAGGTCGTCCGCAGAAAACTCCTTGATGCCGGTCAGGGTGATCGTGGCAATCGAGGGGCGCTCTTCAACGGTGACGATCACCACGCCGTCGCGCGCTTCCAGGCGGACATCCTTGAAAAACCCGGTGGCGTAGAGCGCCTTGATCGCTGCCGCAGTTTTCTCGTCGGTCATCACCTCGCCGACCTTGACCGGCAGGTAGCTGAACACCGTTCCCGCCTCGGTGCGCTGGATGCCCTCGACCCGGATGTCCTTGACGACGAAGGGCGCCTCGGCGAACACGGGTTGCGCGACAAAGATGGCAGCAAGGGCAAGCGTCAAACGGCTCGGGATCATGGTTGTTATCATCCGCCTATCAGGCGTTGCAAATCATTGAACAGGGCAAACGACATCAGCAGCAGCAGGAGAATCATGCCGATCCGGCTGCCGATTTCCATGGTGCGTTCGGATACCGGGCGACCGGTGAAAACTTCGGCCACATAATACATGAGGTGCCCGCCATCCAGCAGCGGGATCGGCAGCAGATTGAGGATGCCCAGACTCACGCTCACCAGCGCCAGAAAGCCGACGAAGCTGATCCAGCCGAGGGCGGCACTCTGCCCTGCGTAATCGGCAATGGTCAGCGGACCGGACAGGTTTTTCCACGATACCTGACCCAGCACCATGCGCCCCATCATCTCCAGCGTGAACAGGCTCATGTCCCAGGTCTTGACGGTGCCATGCCACAGCGCATCGATCGGGCCGTAGCGCACTTCGGTCATCAGCGTGGCCAGCACGGCTTCATCGACCCGGGGACCGGCGCCGATCTTGCCGACGCGCTGACCGGCTTCGTCCACCGCGTCGGGAACGACGGTCAATTCGCCCAGCCGCCCCTGGCGCTCGTATTCGATGCGCAAGGGCTTGGCCGGGTGCTGGCGAACCCGCTGCACCCAGTCCTGCCAGCTCGCCACCGCGTTGCCGTTGGCGGCAATCAGCCGGTCGCCGGGCTGAAAACCTGCGCGCGCGGCGGCGCCGTCCGGCAGCACCTTGCCGATCACCGGATCGAGCTCAGGGTCGTAGCGCACGATGCCCAGCGGACGCAGGATGTCCTGTTCCAGGTTTTCGGTCTGCATCGGCGCGGCATCGAGCTGCACGCTGCGGCCATCCGCCAGTTCCAGCACAAGCGCGTCACCCGCCACCCCCGCACGCAACAGATTCAGCCGCAAATCCTGGAACGACGGCGTGTCGTTGCCGTTGACGCGGCGGATCTCATCGCCCGCCGCCAGGCCGACCTGCGCCGCCGGGGTGCCGGCGGGCGGCTCGCCGATCATCGGCTTCATCGCGGGCAACCCGTGCAGGAACAGCGCCCAGTAAAACACGATGGCGAGCAGGAAGTTGGCGATCGGCCCGGCCGCGACGATGCCGATGCGGCGCCCTACCGGAGCGCGGTTAAAACTGCGGTGCGCTTCAGCAGCGGGGACTTCGCCCTCGCGCTCGTCGAGCATCTTGACGTAGCCGCCGAACGGCAGCGCGGACAGCACCCACTCGGTCTGGTCGCGGCCAAAGCGGCGGCTGAGCAAGGGTTTGCCGAAGCCGACCGAAAAGCGCAGCACCTTGACGCCGGCCAGTCGCGCAGCGAGGTAGTGGCCGAATTCGTGCACCACCACCAGAATGCCGATGGCAACCAGGAACCACAGAATGGTGTACAGCGTGCTCATGCGCGCAGGGCCCCCAGATAGGCTTCCGCCACGCTGCGTGCCTGCCGGTCGGCTTCAAGCAGGTCGGCCAGGGTGTCGGCGGGACCGCCCGCTAGCGTGTCGAGGGTGTGGGCAATGCTGGCGGCGATGGCGGAAAACGCCACCGCGCCGTCGAGAAAACGCGCGACCGCCACCTCGTTGGCGGCATTCAGCACCGCCGCCGCGTTGCCGCCGGCAGCGAGCGCGTCGAACGCCAGCTGCAGGCAGG
>JAHJNP010000354.1 GCA_018820745.1 Gammaproteobacteria bacterium | reverse complement strand
CGCCAGGATGGATGTCGATCTGGGTGAACATGCGCGCGAAGAAGCTCATGAAGCGCGCGGGATAGCGCCAGCGACGCCCCCACAAAACGTGGCTGAGGCGATGCCAGAACAGGGCATGGATGCCGGGGTAAGTCGTGATGACTTCCCAGGTGGTGCGCGCGGCCGGGTCGCGCTGGAACACACAGGCGATGTCTTCGCGCAGCAGGGCGAACAATCCGGGCGCGGCTTGCGGCGCCGCGGCGGCCAGGGTGTGGGGGTCGATCATCGCGGTCATGGTGCTTCTCCCGGTCAGGACTGAACCGATGCGCGCGGCATCGCTTCCAGATAGAAGCGTTCGAGGTCGGCAGCGCTCGGCGTCCGCTTGGTGGCGACGGCGTGTTCCCGAATGCGTGCGAGCATGGCCCTGGCTTCGAATTCGGTAAGCGCGATGCCGATCCCGGCGTACGCATGCATCACCGCGCTGGCGCCCGAATGTTTGCCGAGCACCAGCGTGTGGGTGCGCCCGACCGCTTCCGGCGCCACGCCCTGGTAGTTGAGCGGGTTCTTGATCAGGCCGTCCACGTGGATGCCCGACTCGTGCGTGAACACGGCATCGCCGACGATGCTCTTGTTCGCCGGAATCGGGCGGCCCGAAGCGATCGATACCAGGCGCGAGATTTCCGGGAAATGGCAGCTGTCGATGCCGGTTTCGATGTTGTAGAGATGGTGCATCGCGGTGACGGTCTCCTCCAGCGCGGCATTGCCGGCGCGCTCACCGAGGCCGTTGACCGTGGTGTTGATGTGGCTGGCGCCCGCCAGCACGGCGGCCAGCGTGTTTGCCGTGGCCATGCCGAGGTCGTTGTGGGCGTGCATTTCGAGTTCGAGATCCGTCGCCTCGCGCAGCTGGTTCATGCGCTTGTAGGTGCTGAACGGGTCCAGCAGCCCGAGCGTGTCGGCGAAGCGGAAGCGCCGCGCGCCGGCGGCCTGCGCGGTATCGACCACGCGCAGCAGAAAATCCGGATCCGCGCGCGAGGCGTCTTCACCGCCGACGCTGACGTCCATGCCCATGTCCTGGGCGCGGTTGACGAAACGGCTGACGGTGTCCAGCACCCATTCCCGATCGCGTCCCAGCTTGTGGCGGATTTGAATATCGGAAACGGGGATCGACAGATTGACGATCTGCACGCCGCAGCTGGCGGCGGCGATGAGATCGGGTTCGCACATGCGGCCCCAGACCATCAGGCTCGACGGCAGGCCCAGGCTGGCGATGGCGAGAATGCTCTCGCGTTCCTCCGGCCCCATGACCGGGATACCCACTTCCATTTCGGCCACGCCCGCAGCGGCCAGGGCGCGTGCGATGGCGATGCGTTCTTCGGCACTGAAGCTCACGCCAGCGGTCTGCTCGCCATCGCGCAGGGTCGTGTCATTGACGATTACAGAAGATTGGGCCATGTCCGCTCCGAAGAAGAAGTGCTTACAACCAGCAATCAGCAAGGGGCGTGCCAGAGGAAATTGCCACGTGCAATCAGTCAGTTACAGGTTCTGGCAGGGAGCGGCCGAGGGGGCGTAAACGACATTTGTCGGGGATTGTAGGGATTGCGACACGATGCCCTGCGCCGTCATGGCAGGCGCGTCGAAGGCTTGACCGGGATCGGTGCTGCAGCAGGCGCGCGTCAGTTCCGGCGCGGGCGCGAGATGCAGATAGCGCTCCTGCGCAGCAGCGACGCCTCGGCAGGCTGCGGCGCCTTGACCCTCCGGCGACCATCGCACCTGGCACCTCGTACCGGGCAAGCCGATGTGCGCACCCGCGGGATGCCGGTGCGCATGGGCCAACGCCGGAGAAAGCGATCAGGGAAAGCTCAATGCCCTTCCTTGACCATGTTGATCGAGTACTTGGGAATCTCGATCACCAGGTCGGTGCCGTCGACGATGGCCTGGCAGGCGAGGCGCGATTCCGGCTCCAGACCCCATGCCTTGTCGAGCAGATCGTCTTCTTTGTCGGTGCAGGGATTCAGGGAGGCGAATCCTTCGCGCACGATGATGTGGCAGGTGGTGCAGGCGCAGGATTGTTCGCACGCATGGTCGAGTTCGATTCCGGCGGCGAGCAGGCTGTCGCAAATGGTGGCGCCGCTTGCGGCATCCAGCGCATCGCCGTCCGGACACAGGCTTGCATGCGGCAGTACGATGATTTGCGGCATGGTTTTATACCTCGATCGCATCCAGCCGCCGGCCCGTCAGGGCGCGCTGAATGCTTGCGTCCATGCGGCGGGCGGCGAACTGGGCAGTGGCCCGGTTGAGCGAGTCGGCCGCGCGCTTGATGGCGACGTGGTCCTGTCCGTTCAGCAGAACGTGGAGGGTGTCCATGGCGCGGCCGATGGCGATGCGCTCCGTGTCGGACAGCAGCCGTAAGCCATCCTCATCCAGCGCCGCCTGCGTGGCCTCGAGCAGACGCAGGCCGTCCACCCGCTGCTCGCGCAGATTGCGTGCGTCCATGTCGTTTTTGGCATGGGTGAAGGAATCCTGCAGCATGCGCGCGATTTCGTCGTCGCCGAGGCCGTAGGACGGCTTGACCTCGATGGCGGTCTGCACGCCGCTGGTCTGCTCGTGGGCGGACACGGACAGCAGGCCATCGGCGTCGACCTGGAAGGCGACGCGGATACGTGCCGCGCCTGCCACCATGGGCGGAATGCCGCGCAGTTCGAAGCGCGCGAGGGAACGGCAGTCGCCGACCAGTTCGCGTTCGCCCTGCACCACATGGATGCTGATGGCGGTCTGGCCGTCCTTGAAGGTGGTGAACTCCTGGGCGCGTGCGACCGGGAGGGTGGCGTTGCGCGGAACGACTTTTTCCACCAGGCCGCCCATGGTTTCGAGTCCCAGCGACAGCGGGATCACGTCGAGCAGCAGCCAATCGTCCGTTTTGTGGTTGCCCACCAGCAGATTGGCCTGCATGGCGGCACCCAGCGCCACGACCTTGTCCGGGTCGAGGTTGGTGAGTGGCTCGCGCTTGAAGAAATCGGCCACGGCGGCGCGCACGTGGCGCATGCGGGTGGAGCCGCCGACCAGCACCACGCCGTCGATGTCGTCCATGCCAAGGCCGGCGTCGCGCAGAGCTTTGCGGGTGGGAGCCAGGGTCTTGTCGATCAGCCCGGCGGTGAGCGCGAAGAATGTCTCGGCGGCGAGGCTGAGGTCGAGTTCAACGCCGGAGGCGAGCGTGGCGCGAATGCGCGCCTCGTCTTGTTCCGTGAGGGTTTCCTTAGCTTTGCGCGCCAGGCTCAGCAACAGCCGGCTATCCGTGACGCTAAGCTCCGCGACTCCGCCCTGCTCGACGATCCAGCGATAAATGCATTCGTCGAAATCGTCGCCGCCCAGCGCGGAATCGCCGTTGGTGGCGACCACTTCGAAGATGCCTTGCCTGAGGCGCAGGATGGAAACATCGAAGGTGCCGCCGCCCAGATCGTAGATGCAGAAGGTGCCCTGCGATGCCGTATCGAGGCCATACGCGATGGCGGCCGCGGTCGGCTCGTTCAGCAGGCGCAGCACATTGAGGCCGGCCAGCCGCGCGGCATCCTTGGTGGCCTGGCGCTGGGCGTCGTCGAAGTAGGCCGGCACGGTGATGACCGCGCCGGTCAACT
>JAHJNP010000353.1 GCA_018820745.1 Gammaproteobacteria bacterium | reverse complement strand
GCCGCGCAGCAGGCCGCGGATCATGCAGTCAGGGTGGCGCGCTTCGAGCTCGAAATGGCGCGCGCCGCCGTCAGCAGCGCCGCCCGCCTGCAGGCCGGGACGCCTGCCGAGCGCCTGGGCGTGCGCGCCCCGGTCGAGGCGCGCGTGCTCAGGCTGGTGCGCGAAAGCGAGGGGACGGTGATGGCGGGCCAGCCTCTGATCGAGATCGGCAATCCCGAATCGCTCGAAGTCGAGGTGGAAGTGCTGTCCACCCATGCGGTGAAAATCGCCCCCGGCTCGCGGGTGATCCTCGACCGCTGGGGCGGCGATCAGGCCGTCGAGGGCAGCGTGCGCGTGATCGAGCCGACCGGCTTCACCAAGGTATCCGCCCTCGGGGTGGAGGAACAACGGGTGCGGGTGATCGTCGACATCACCACCCCGCGCGAGTCATGGCAGCGCCTCGGCGACGGTTACCGGGTGGAAGCCCGCTTCGTGATCTGGGAAGAAACTGACGTCCTGCAGCTACCCGCCAGCGCCCTGTTCCGCCAGGGCGAAGGCTGGGCCGTGTTCGCACTGCAGGACGGGCGCGTTAAGCTGAAGCCGGTCGAGGTCGGCCAGCGCGCCGGGCTCATCGCACAGCTGCTGTCCGGCCTGGACGCGGGCGAGCAGGTCATCACCCATCCGGACGACAAGATCAGCGACGGCACGCGGGTGAAGCTGCGTTGAACGTCCAACACCGCTGTAGATACCGGCTCTCCAGTCAACCCGCTGGCTGCCAATTGGGCTGAAACGGTGGAGCACCCGCAAGGGGTAGGCCAACCACGCACGGCCGCCCCGGCCCGATTTTCGCGGCATCGGGGCGGGCACCCCGAGGGCATACAGGTGCCGCGCCCACAGGATAGCGTTTTCAACCCGCCTGCCCGAGAATGGCCTCGACTTCGCTGTCGTCGACCTGCGGAAAGTCGGCATAGAACTGCCCCACCGCCTGGAAGAACGCGGGCGCCTGCAGGCACACCACTTCGTCGGCGTACCCTTCGATCTTTTCCAGCGTATCCGGCGGCGCCACCGGCACCGCGCAGATCAGTTTCGCCGGCTTCCTGGCGCGTAGCGCATGCAGCGCGGAAATCATCGTCGCCCCGGTGGCCAGACCGTCGTCGACCACGATCACGATGCGCCCCGCCGGATCGATCGGCGGCCGCAGCGGCGTGTACTGCGCGCGCCGCTGGCGGATCGTGGCCAGTTGGGCCTGCTTCTCCTGTTCCAGATAGGCGGGCGTGCCGCCGGCCGATTCGGCGTAGTCCGCAATATAGGTCCAGCCCGATTCGTCGATCGAGCCGATTGCGAATTCCGGATTGAACGGCGCGCGCAGCTTGCGCACCAGCACCACGTCGAGGTCGCCGTCCAGCGCCTTGGCCAGGCGCTGCCCCATTGGCACCGCCCCGCGCGGAATGGCAAGGATCAGCGGATGCTGCCCTTTGTATGCCGCCAGGGCTTCGGCCAGCCGGTCGGCGGCCTGGTTGCGATTGGCAAAAGACATGATGACCCCTCCATATTTGTCTCTTTCATCCTAGACAGAAATTCCGGCTTGAACCTGGAAACGGCAGTTGGATGCGCCCGAATGGTAAAGATGACCGAAGTAGAAAATCCACCATTCATGCAGCATTCCCTGAGACTGCAAGCGATCAACTACGGTTTTCAGGTTAAATGGGACAATGCAGGATATGAACGCAACAAACGATATGAGCGACACGGACGGCAGCGCGGCCATCTCGTGCGCTACCTGCGAAGCCTGCTGTTGCCGGCTGGAAGTTCTGCTGATGGGCGAGGACGATGTCCCGATGCGGTTGACCGCCCGGGATCAGTGGGGCGGGTGGGTAATGCGTCGCCTCGAGGACGGCTGGTGCGCTGCGCTGGACCGAAACACCCTGCGATGCACCATCTACGATCGGCGGCCGAACGTCTGCCGCGAATACGAAGTGGGCGATTACGAGTGTAGGGGGGAGCGATTGCGGTTGCTGCCCGCAAACCGGATAGGGGCGCAGGGCGATGTGACCCAGTGAGAACCGCGGGTCACATTTGATTCGGCACGATGGAGTGAAAGCGAGCGTCTGACCGTGTTGTCCTTGTTGAAGGACGCGACGTTTCCTCGGCCGGAATTGATTCCGAATCGTCGAGGCAGGTGACATAAGTAATTAATTTAAATAATTATTGGGGCATGCCCTGTTGAACCTGATTTTTCTGCCGATAGAACAAATGTGGGAACAGATGCCGTCTGCGAGCCTGTAGCGTAGGGCTTCCCCGTCATCCCGAGCCAGGCCGTGGCTGGATGACCTCATCAAGGGCGCTGCCCAAACCAGGTTGGCCGGCCTTTATTTCCCGAACCCGAAAGCGATCCATCGCGGAATGATTTCCACCTTGGCACCGACCATCCGGTCGACATGCAGGTGCACGCAGGCGCGGCAATATAGCCTTGATGCTGTCATGGTTAACATGAGGGGCATCTTTTCCACTCGGTTCGAAAGTCGGCAGGAGGATTGACCGTTACACCACATTGAGGCGGAGCGAACGGGCAAGATGGTTGGTGGGCTTGAGCTGGGGTTTTATATCCCACTGCATGAGCGACAGCGATTGGCTGCCGGTTTGTGCCCCCCGGCCGATATCAGGCATTCATTTCTCTGTCTTGCTCCACGAATCCTTCAGCGTCACGGTGCGGTTGAACACCGGCTCGCCAGGTTTCGAATCGACGCGGTCGGCGACGAAGTAGCCGTGGCGCTCGAACTGGAAGCGGTCTTCCGGCGCGGCGTCACGCAGGCTGGGTTCAAGCTGGGCGCGGATGACGCGCACCGAATCGAGGTTCAGGTCACGCAGGAAGTCGCCACTTTCTCCGCCCGGCTGGGCGGTGGTGAACAGGCGGTCATACAGGCGCACCTCAGCCTCGTACGCATGCGTCGCCGAGACCCAGTGGAGGTTGCCCTTGACCTTGACCGAGTCGGCGCCGGGGGTGCCGGATTTGGTGTTGGGCAGGTAGTCGCAGTGCACGGCGGTGATGGTGCCGTTGGCGTCCTTGTCGCAGCCGGTG
>JAHJNP010000352.1 GCA_018820745.1 Gammaproteobacteria bacterium | reverse complement strand
GGGCACCGTGGTGCGGTAGCGGTACTCGCTGGCGATTTCGGCATACGCCGGGATGCCGGCGATCTCTTCCAGCCAGTAAGTGGCCACTTTCGCCGCATGATAGCTGGTGCCGCAGGCGAGGAAGGTCACCGCGTTCACCTTGCCCAATACGTCCTTGGCATCGTAGCCGAACCATTCGGGCTGCACGCTATCCTGCGTCACGGCAGTCAGCAGCGTGTCGGTCAGCGCGCGCGGCTGCTCGTGGATTTCCTTCTGCATGAAGTGGCGGTAATTGCCAAGCTCCGCCATGTCGGCCGAGAGTTCGGAAATGTGCACGCTGCGGTCGGCTTTATTGCCAGCAGCGTCGTACACCGTCACCGACAGCAGGCCGATGTCGGCGACGTCGCCCTCTTCCAGGTACATCACGCGCTGGGTCACCGGCAGCAGCGCCGAGACGTCGGAGGCGATGAAGTTTTCCTCGATGCCGAGACCGATCAGCAGCGGGCTACCCTTGCGCGCGCAGATCAACCGATGCGGTGAGTCTTCGCTCACCACGCCGATGGCGTAGGCGCCTTCGAGCTCGGCTACCGCCGCGCGCGTGGCGGCGAGCAGGTCTTTCGACTGGCGGTAATACAGTTCGACCAGATGGGCGATCACTTCGGTATCGGTCTCCGAGGTGAAGGTGAACCCGGCCGCCTTGAGCCGGGTGCGCAGCGCTTCATGGTTTTCGATGATGCCGTTGTGCACCACCGCCAGCCCGCCGCTGACGTGCGGGTGCGCGTTGGCCTCCGACGGCGCACCGTGGGTGGCCCAGCGCGTGTGCGCGATGCCGAGGTTGCCGTGCACCTGCTGCGCCGCACACGCCTCCGCCAGCCCGGCGACGCGGCCGACGCTGCGCACCCGCTGCAGACCACCGTCGATGATGACCAGCCCGGCTGAATCGTAGCCGCGGTATTCGAGGCGCCGCAGCCCTTCGAGCAGAATGGGAACGACGTTACGTTGCGCAACCGCGCCGACAATGCCGCACATGATCAGCGCTCCGCGTTGAGTGAGGGGTGAGGGGTGAGGGGTGAGGGGTCAAACCTCGAGCCACCGTCGCTTTGCTTGCTTAGCGTTGCCATGATTTCCAAACCTCCCGTTAAATTACGCCTCACGCCTCACCCCTCGCCTTTTTTGCCGGTCGCTTCCAGCCGCTGAGGGTGAGCTGTTTCGCCCGCGACAGGGTGAGTTCGCCGGCGGGCGCGTCCTTCGTCAGCGTGGTGCCGGCGCCCAGGGTGGCGCCGCGGCCGACGGTGACCGGGGCCACCAGCTGGGTGTCGGATCCGACGAACACGTCGTCCTCGATCACCGTGCGGTGCTTGTGGGCGCCGTCGTAATTGCAGGTGATGGTGCCGGCGCCGATGTTGACCTGCTTGCCCATGGTGGTGTCGCCGACGTAGGACAGGTGGTTGACCTTGGAGCTGTCGCCGATCTGGCTGTTCTTGATCTCGACGAAGTTGCCGACGTGCACGTCGCGCGCCAGCGTGGTCCCGGGGCGGATGCGCGAGAACGGCCCGAGCCGGTTGGCTTCGCCAATGACCGCATCGTCGATCAGGGTGAAGGCGTCGATGCGCGTCTCCGCCGCCACCGTCACGTTGCGCAGCACGCAGTTAGCGCCCACTTGCACGCCATCGCCCAGTTTCACGTGCCCCTCGAACACGCAGTTGACGTCGATGACGACGTCGCGCCCGCAGGTCAGCACGCCGCGCACATCGAGCCGTGCCGGGTCCATCAGGGTCACGCCGGCGTCGAGCAGCGCCTGGGCGATCTCGTTTTGGTGGATGCGCTCGAGCTGGGCCAGCTGCGCCTTGCTGTTGACCCCCAGCACTTCCCACTCGAATGCCGGCTGGTAAGTGTCCACCTCGACCCCGTCGCGCACCGCCAGCGCGATGATGTCGGTCAGGTAATACTCGCCCTGCGCGTTGTCGTTTTTGAGTTCGTCGATCCACCGTTTGAGTTGACGGGTCGCCACCGCGAGAATGCCGGTGTTGACTTCCCGGATGGCGCGCTCGCCGGGGGTCGCATCCTTGTGCTCGACGATGCGGGTGACCTTGCCATTTTCGCGCACGATGCGGCCATAGCCGTCGGGCTGCGCCAGATTCACCGTCAGCAGCCCCAGTTTTCCGGCCTGTGCGGCCGCCACCAGCGGTCGCAGGGTCGAGACATGGGTCAGCGGCACATCGCCGTACAGCACCAGCGTGACGCTGTCGTTTGCCAGCTGCGGCAGTGCCTGCTTGACCGCATGACCGGTGCCGTGCTGTTCGGCCTGTAGCACAAACGTCAGCTTGTCGTCAGCCATCGACTGCGGCACGGCTTCACCGCCAAAACCATACACCACGCAGACCTGCGCGGCACCGAGTTCGTGGGCCGTGTCCACCACATGCCCGAGCAGGGGTTTGCCCGCCAGCCTGTGCAGCACCTTGGGCAGGTCGGAGCGCATGCGGGTGCCTTTGCCCGCTGCGAGAATCAGGATTTCAAGCATGGAATGCATTCGTGTCTGTCTGAATGGTGAGCCGTATCAGCAATAGGATGAGCAAAACGCGCGCCAAGTATAAAGCCTGTGTGCGTCTGTATGCCTCGTCATGCCCGCGCGGCTTCGGCAGCCGCACAAATAATGACGGGGACCGAAGTCCCCGTCATTGGCTTGAGCGAATGGACGCCCGATTATTTCAGCGGTGTCAGTTCAACGCGACGGTTCTTGAATCGGCCCTCTTCCGTAGCATTATCCGCAACCGGCTGCGATTCGCCGTAGCCCTTGGCGGTCAGGCGATCTGCAGCGACACCGCGGCTGATCAGGAAGTTACGGACCGCTTCTGCGCGCTGCTGCGACAACTTCATGTTGTATGCATCGCTGCCCTTGCTATCGGTGTGGCCTGCCACTTCGATGTTCACATCGCCCCATGCCTTCAAAGCCTCGACGTTCTTGTCGAGCTCAGAGACGTCTTCCTGACGCAGGGTGGCTTTGTCGAAATCAAAGTTCACGCCTTCGAGCACCAGTTTTTGCGGCGCTGCGGGTTCAGGGGCGACATAAGCCGGTGCGGGCGCAGGTGCGGGTGCGACATAAGCCGGCGCGGGCGCGGGGGCCGCAGCCATCGGTTCAGGCGCAGGTTCGGGCGCGGGCGCCGGCACCTTGCACGGTGCGTCAAGAAGCTGTTTGCCCGGACAGCCGATCGTCCTGAAAAGCTCGTGACCGACTGTTTTCCCGGTCGCGCTGGCGGCATTGGATGGGTCGTAATAAACGCCTTCAGCCGCGTGTGCGCTTATAGCGCCGGCAGAAATCAGGGTTGCACCAAGGATGCTGAAAAGAAAAGGGGTTGTACGCATATTAAAGCTCCTATTTATAGACTCAGGCAAAATTCGATCGGCATCCTGAAACTGATTGTGCTTCCGGGATGTTTCGTTAGAACGACTAATACATATTACGCCAAGGCATCCGCCGATTCTGTGCGCTAGCGAACATAAGCCCGCATTTCTCGAAATCGGCCAAACTCGCACAACTCATGGCCGGCGCGGGCTGACGACTCCCCATCATTCCTCGCGGCGGCCATAAAAATACGGGAACCGAAATTCCCGTATTTGGCCAGAATGGAGCCGCTGTTATCGTTGCCGTACCAATTCGACCCGGCGGTTCTGGGCGCGGCCCTCACGCGTAGCGTTGCTGACCGCCGGCCGGGACTCCCCGTAGCCCCTGACGGTCAACCGGTCTGCCGAGATGCCCTTGCTGACCAGGTAGTTGCGAACGGCCTCGGCACGGCGCAGCGACAAGCCCAGGTTATATTCTTCGGTGCCTATACTGCACGTGTGGCCCGCAACCTCCACGTCCACATCGCCCCATTCCTTCAAGGCGGCGACGTCCTGGTCAAGCTTGGCGTAGCCTTCCGGCCGGATGACCGCCTTGTCGAAATCAAAGTTCACGCCTTCCAGCACCAGCGTCATGGCCGGGGCGGGCTCAGGGGGCGCGGCTGCGGCTGCAGGTGCAAGCGGCGCAATTGCAGCGTCGGGTTGAGGCGGCGCTGCGGGCGCAAGCGGCGCAATTACGGGTTCAGGTTCAGGCGCTGCAGCAAGCGGCGCAGGGGGGGGTACCGGACAAGGGGTGCCAAGAAGCTCACGCCCTGGGCAGCCGATTGTCCTGAAAAGCTCATAACCGATCGTATATCCAGTCGGGCTGGCGGCATTGGTCGGATTGTAAAAAGGGGGAGGCTCAGCCGCATGTGCAGTTACAACTCCGGCAGACATCAGGATCGTTCCTACGATGCTGAGAACAAAAGGCGGTGTACGCATGTTTATGCTCCTAATTTAATGAACAAGCAAAATCCGGTGTGCCGTATGCAAACTAGGCTGTTACCAACCAGCCGCACCCATCATTCTTATTAAGCATTCACTGCTTGAAAACTAGCCCAAGGATCTGTTTAGTCAACCATTCTCTGCCCTGCGATCACGATTGGGCAGTCGTCGCTGGCGTATTCTCCTATCCTGATGTGCCGCCCGTCGTTCTCGATATGGCGCATGCCGGCTATCAGAATTCCCTTTTTTCCATAAAAAAAGGCAACCACTCGGTTGCCTTTTTGTTGGCGGCTGCTGTGTATCAGGTCAGCTTGCGCAGCTTTTTGATCGCTGCCAGCTGAGCAACAGCCTGGGCGAGCTCGGCCTGCGCTTGCGCGTAGTCGATGGTGGCGGCCTTGTCTTTCATCGCTTCCTCGGCGGCGCGCTTGGCTTCGAGGGCCTTGGCTTCGTCGAGGTCGGCGCCGCGAATGGCGGAGTCGGACAGGATGGTGACGACATTCGGCTGCACTTCGAGAATGCCACCGGAGACATAGACCAGCTCTTCTTCAGCCTGGTCCGGCACCTTGATGCGCACCGAGCCGGCTTTGAGCGTGGTCAACAGCGGCGTGTGGCGCGGGTAGATACCGAGTTCGCCACGCATGCCGGGAGCAATCACCACTTCGGCAGTGCCGGAGTAAAGCAATTTTTCTGCGCTAACGATGTCGACGTGTAGGGTCATTGCCATTTTAAAACCTCGTTAGGGGTCAGGCGTCAGGCGTCAGGGGATCAGGAGCGGTGCGGCTACGCCGCGCTTTTCCCTGAATCCTGAATCCCGATCTCTGATCCCTTGCTTATTGAATCGTCTTCGCCTTTTCGACCGCTTCTTCGATCGGGCCGACCATGTAGAAGGCCTGCTCCGGAAGGTGGTCGTATTCGCCGTCGACAATCGCCTTGAAGCCGGCAACGGTCTCTTTCAGCGTGCAATATTTACCCGGCGCGCCGGTGAACACTTCGGCAACGAAGAACGGCTGCGACAGGAAGCGCTGGATCTTCCGCGCACGTGCCACCGACAGCTTGTCCTCGGGCGACAGTTCGTCCATGCCCAGAATCGCGATGATGTCGCGCAGTTCCTTGTAGCGCTGAAGCGTGCCCTGCACCGCACGGGCGACGTTGTAGTGCTCTTCGCCGACAACCTGCGGGTCAAGAATGCGCGAGGTCGAATCGAGGGGATCCACCGCGGGGTAGATGCCCAGTTCGGCGATCTGGCGCGAGAGCACCAGGGTCGCGTCGAGGTGGGCGAAGGTGGTGGCGGGCGACGGGTCGGTCAAGTCGTCCGCAGGCACGTACACCGCCTGGAACGAGGTGATCGAGCCGGTGCGGGTGGAGGTGATGCGCTCCTGCAGGCGGCCCATTTCGTCGGCCAGCGTC
>JAHJNP010000351.1 GCA_018820745.1 Gammaproteobacteria bacterium | reverse complement strand
CGCCGACGCCCCAGCCGCGATCGGCACCTATTCGCAGGCCGTGCGGGTCGACCACACTGTCTACATGTCTGGGCAGATCGGTCTTGACCCCGCCTCGATGCAGATGGTCGATGGCATCGAGGCGCAGATCCACCAGGTGTTCAAGAACCTGGCCGCAGTGGCAACCGCGGCAGGGGGTTCGCTGGCCGACGTGGTGAAGCTGAACGTGTTCCTGACCGACCTCGGCCACTTCCCCAAGGTCAACGAAATCATGGCCGGCTACTTCAGCCAGCCCTACCCGGCGCGTGCGGCAGTCGGCGTGGCCGCCCTGCCGCGCGGCGCACTGGTCGAAGCCGACGCCGTGATGGCGCTGGAATAAGCACTTGAAAACGGCTTCGCCGTTTTCCTTCCCCGTCAGCCCTGCGCTCGCCGCCAAACTCGCCAAGCTGGGTCTGACCCGCGACGCCGACCTGGTGCTGCACCTGCCGCTGCGCTGGGAAGACGAAACCCGCCTCACGCCGATCCGCGACCTGCTGCCGGGGCAGACGGCGCAGGTGCAGGCGGTGGTCACGGACGCCAGCGTCGCCTACCGGCCGCGCCGCATGCTGACGGTGACGGTGGAGGACGCCGGCGGCGTGCTCGGCATCCGTTTCCTGAATTTCTATCCCAGCCACCTCAAGCTGTTCCAGCCGGGGGAGAGCTTCCGTTTCAACGGCGAGGTGCGCGGTGGTTTTCTCGGGCTGGAGATGGTGCATCCGCGCTTTGCCAAAGCCGGTGACGACACGCCGCTGCCGGCGCAGCTGACTCCCGTCTACCCCACCACCGCCGGACTCGGCCAAGCCACCTTGCGCCGCGCGGTCGAACGCGCGCTGGTGGCCCCCATTCCCGACACCCTGCCTGCCGAATGGCTGGCCGAACTCGGCTTACCCGAACTGGAGACCAGCATCCGCCTGCTGCACCAGCCGCCGCTCGATTGCGCGCTCGCAGAGCTTGAATCGCGCCGCCATCCCGCCTGGCAGCGGCTGGCCTTCGACGAGCTGCTGGCGCAGCAACTGTCGCTGGCGACCGCGCGCCGGCAGCGCAGATCACGCCCGACCCTGCCCCTGCCGCCACGGCAGCAACTGACCGCCGCCTTTACCAAGGCGCTGCCGTTTGAATTGACGGCTGCGCAGGCGCGCGCCTGGCAGGAAATCAGTGCCGATCTGGCGCAACCGCACCCGATGCGTCGCCTGCTGCAGGGCGACGTCGGCAGCGGCAAGACTGTGGTAGCGGCGTTGGCCTGTCTGCAGGCGATCGAGAACGGCTTCCAGGCCGCGTTCATGGCGCCGACCGAGATACTCGCCGAGCAGCATTACCGCAAGCTGGCGCCGATGCTGTCCGGCCTCGGGGTGCGCTGCGCCTGGGTCTCGGGCAGCCAGCGCAAGGCCGAGCGCACCGCCGCCTGGCAGGCGATTGCCGCGGGCGAGGCCGATCTCGCATTCGGCACCCATGCACTGTTCCAGGAAGCCGGCAGCTTCCAGCGACTGGGCCTGGCCGTGGTCGACGAGCAGCACCGTTTCGGCGTCGGCCAGCGGCTGGCGCTGATGCAGAAGGGCAGCGAGCCGCACCAGTTGATGATGAGCGCGACGCCGATCCCGCGCACCCTGGCGATGAGCTTCTTTGCCGACCTCGATGTCTCCACCATCGACGAACTGCCGCCGGGGCGCACCCCCATCGTCACCAAACTCGTGAGTTCTGCCCGGCGCGACGACGTGCTCGCGCGCGTGCGCGAGGCTTGCCTCGAAGGCGGGCAAACGTATTGGGTATGTCCGCTGATCGAGGAGTCGGAAAAGCTGCAGCTGCAAACCGCCGAAGACACCCACGCCGCACTGACCGCGCAATTGCCGGAACTCAACATCGGGCTGGTACATGGCCGCCTCAAGCCGGCGGACAAGCAGGCGGTGATGGGGGCGTTTCAGTCCGGAGCAATCCATCTGCTCGTCGCCACCACCGTCATCGAGGTCGGCGTCGATGTGCCCAACGCCGCGCTGATGGTGATCGAGCACGCCGAACGCATGGGGCTCGCCCAGTTGCATCAACTGCGTGGCCGCGTCGGGCGCGGCAGCCGCGAATCGGTGTGCGTGCTGCTCTACGAAACCCCGCTGTCGGAACTGGCGCGGGCACGCCTCAAGGTTATTTTCGAGTCGACCGACGGCTTCGAAATCGCGCGACAGGATTTGCTGCTGCGCGGGCCGGGAGAGTTACTGGGGCACCGCCAGAGCGGCCTGCCGATGCTGCTCTTCGCCGATCTCGAACGCGATGTTGAACTGCTCGAAACCGCGCGCGATTGGGCGCAACGCTGCCTCGCGCATCACCCGGAGATTGCCGCGCGCCATGTTGAACGCTGGCTGGGAAGCCGGCAGGCGCTGGCGGGGAGTTGAGCCGGAGCCCGGGCTCGAAAAAAACACAGGGGGCTTGCGCCCCCTTGCACCCGCATGATGGCAGCGGAGATGCGCAATCAAAGTCGAATCCGACGTGTCAATCCAGGCGCCACAGACTCAGCGCCGGCCAATACGTCAGCAGCAACAACCAGACAATCAGCACGAACAAAAACGGCAGCGTGGCCCGAAATACCGCGAACACCGGCTGCCGGAAACGCTGGCTGGCGAGGAAAAGATTGATTCCCACCGGCGGAGTGAGATAACCAATTTCCAGATTGGCCAGGATGACAATCCCCAGATGCACCGGATGGATGCCGAAGTGCATCGCCAGCGGCAGCAAAAGCGGGGTGACGATGACGATGGCGGAAAAAATATCCATCATGCAGCCGACTGCCAGCAGGGCGAGGTTCATCCACATCAGGAATTCAAGCGGGCTGGTGACCTGGGCCTGGACCCATTCGAGCAGGTGCATTGGAACCTGCGCATCGATGAGCAGGTTGGTGAGTCCCAGGCTCAGCCCCAAAATGATGAAGAGGCTGCCCACCAGCGTCGCGGCTTCATAAACGACCCACACCAGCGATTTCACCTCGATGGTGCGGTGAATCAGCGTTTCGAGCACGAGCGCGTACAGCGCGGTAAAGGCGGCGAGTTCGGCGACGGTCAACACGCCGCCCGCCAGCCCGCCGATCACGCCGACAGGCAGCAGGAGATCGGCCCAGCCGGCACGCGCGGCAGCGGCGAGTTCGCGCAGACGGAAATGATGACGGGGTGCCCCGCGTGCACCACGCAGGAAGGCATAGCCGCCCACCATCACAAACAGCAGGAAGGTCGGCAGCAAACCGGCCACGAACAGGTCGCCGATATCGACCTGCGCCACCACGCCATACAACAGCACCGCCAGGCTGGGCGGCAACAGCAGCCCCATCGAACCGGCCGAGGTCACGAGCCCGAGCGCGAACCGTTCAGGATAATGCTCGCGTTTCAGCATGGGATACAGCAGCCCGCCGAGCGCCAGGATTGTCACCCCCGACGCACCGGAAAAGGCGGTGAAGAGCATGCACGTTCCCGTCGTGACCCAGGCGATTCCGGCCGGCATCCAGCCCAGCAGCGCGTTGAAGAAGCGTACCAGGCGCCGCGCCGCCCCGCCCTGCCCCAGCGTCGCGCCAGCCAGCACGAAGAGCGGAATGGCAACCAGATTGGGCGATGCGGCCAGTCGCGCGAACTCGACCATCAGCAGCGCCGGGTCGAGCTGGGCCTCGCGCGTGGCGGTGAGCGCAGCGGCCCCCAACACGACAAAAAGTGGCATCCCGACCAGGGCCAGCACGATGAAAAGAATGACCGTCAAGCGGCGTTCTCCTCGATCGTCAGCACCGCACGCAGCAGAAAATGCAGCGCCAGCAGCCCGAACGCGACAGGCAGGATCAAACCCAGCCAGGCCAGCCAGGCTGTGGCCGTCGGCTGATACAGCATGTCGTCCTGCCAGTAAGCCCACGCCGCCTGCATGAGCAACGCGCAAACGGCTGCAGCGGCCAGGTTAAAGGGAATCGCGGTCAATTTCTGCCAGCGCGGGCGCGCCGCAAGATTGGCGGGGTCAAGGTGCAGATGGCGTTGAGCGGCGACCGCGAGCGCAGCGCCGGGCAGCGCCACCCACAGCACCAACTGGCGCAGCGCAAGGTCGCCGCCAGGCAGGGTTGCATTGAACAGATTGCGCCCGACGATGTCGGCAACCGACAAGGCAAGAATGGCCGCGTAGGCAGTCAGTGCCGCAGCGAGTTCAACCCGGACCAGGGATTTTTCCAGCCAGCGGCAGGCGCGCAGCACGCCCACCTTATTGCTTGCCGCGGCGATAGTCGGCGAGTTCGGCATCCACCTGCCGGTTGATCTCTGCAGACAAATAACCCTGGGCCTCCAGCGCACTGACCGCCTTGCGGGTGAGTGCAGTCTGTTCGGCGAGGTTGATATTTTGCAGGCCGGTCATCGGCTGGGTGCTTTTCGCCAGCACAGCGAGCGATTTCAGATCATCGCGTCGGGTATCAGCGATCAATTTTTGCGAAAGCGGCGTCCCCGTATTTTTCAGCAGCGCTTGCAGATCCGCGGGCAGCCCGGCGTAAAACCTGCTGGACACCACCACCGCGCCGATACCCGTCGCCATCGGCTGACTGCTCATGTAAGGCGTCTTGCCCGCCCATTGCATGGCGATACTGGCTAGCGGCGTGCTCACCACGGTATCGACGAGTCCGGTCGAGAGGCCGGTGTAGACTTCGGTAATCGGCAGCGAAACAGGTGACCAGCCGTTCGCTTTGAAAAATGCGTCGATGAAACGGTCGCCCTGCCATTGCCAGATCCGGCGGCGCGCGAGTTCGTCCGGATTCGCCAGCGGCTTGGACGAGAAAAAATGGATGTTGCCCACCTCCATCCAGGAGACGAGTTCGTAATGGTTTTTACGAAACCCGGCATCGAGCGCAGGCAGGATCTTTGCGCGCACTGCGTCAATTTCGGCATGATCGCGAAACAGGAACGGCGTTTCGAGAATGCGCGCGGGCGGGAAAATTTCGCCGACGCCATGGCCCGACAACGCCGCCCCCTGCAACTGGCCGAAGCGAATTTTCTTCAGCATGTCGGGTTCGTCACCCGAGATGCCACCGGGATAGAACTTGACCGTGAGCCGTCCCTGGCTCTTCGCCGCCAGTTCCCTGCCCCATGCGTCGAAGGCTTTCATCCAGGTCGAGCCGGCGGGTGCGAGCGTGGCGAATTTGAGCACGTAGGCATCGGCCGCATGTACTGCGCTCGCCCCCAACAGGGCGAGCGCGCACAAGGCTTTGAGCAAAGTTCTGCGCATCAGAATAATTCCTCTTCCTGGGCGAGCAGGTCGGCGGCCTGCTTTTTGGCCAGCGCGTTGGCGAGATTGAGGTCGGGATCGGAACTGGCAGGCGCGTCAAGCACGCGACCTAGCGTGGTGTGAAACGCTTCGCGCGCGCCCATCTGCCGCAGCAGGTAGCGCGCACGGTACACCTCAACCAACTGCAACCGGTTCTGGCTGAGCGCTGCGGCACGATCGAAGTGCATGGCTGAACGGGCGAAATCGCCGCCAAACATGGGGGCGCGTCCGCCGTAGTACACGCCGAAAAAAACGTGCGCGCCGCCGTGATAGTACGTTTCGTCAAGCGCAAGCACACGCTGCATCAGCGCCTCGACGCGCGGCAGTTCGGCAAGCCGCGCCGGGTCGTCAAGCTGGAGCTCGATCCATTTCCCCCAGGTTGACGCAGTCCAGAACAGCGCGGGTACCGCACGCACGTCGAGTTTCTCCAGCGCCTGCTCCAATTCCGCCGCGTCGCCCATGAGCATGGCCTGGGCCAGCCCCGAGCGATCGAGCGCGGCTATGGCATGCTCGCGCGCACGTCCATACAGCGCAGCCGCTCGATCACGGTCATCGGTTTCGACAAACCCCAGGGTATAACCATAAAATCCCATCGCCGCTTGCACCCGATACGCCGCGTTGCCGGGGTCGGCGAGCAACAGCGCTTCGATCATCTTGAGGTTGGCAGGGATGCTTGCGCGCGCGAGTTCAAGATCGGTCTCGCGGTTCATCGCCGCCACGCCATGGTCGATCAACGGCGCCGCGCCGCGTGCGACAAGCTGGCTGGTCGTGCAGCCTGACAAGGCGAGCCAGGCCATCGCCAGGCTCGCGAAGGCAGCACGGCACCGCAGGATGCGCAAAGGCATTCGGTCTCCTCGTTCGTTGGAATGCGGCCACCATGCTAGCACCGCCCGAATGTCTTCGCCGCTTTGGCATAATGCGTGTTTTGTCCTTGATTCCATGGTGACCGCTTTTCGGAACGATACTCGCCGCCACATTGGCCACCAGCTCGAGTGGCTCGCGCATCCCTTTCGCGCGCCACGCGCGCTGCGTAGCTGGTTGTCGGACCGCGGCTCGCTCACCCGCCGCCTGAAGGCGCGCCATGCCGATTTCAGGGTCAGTCCGGTCGCACGCGGATTCGCGCCGCCGTTTCCAGACGAAGCCCAGACGCTCTGTTTGCATCCTAAAACACACGTCTACGTACGTGATGTCCTGCTCATCTGCGGCGGCCACATGCGGGTGTTTGCCCACAGCGTGCTTCCGCGCACCAGCCTGCGCGGCGGCTGGTGCGGCATCACCCGTCTGGGAACGAAGCCCCTGGGGGAAGCGCTGTTTTCCGATCCGCGTATCCGTCGACTCGGCCTGACGATGCGCCGGCTCGACGCACGACACCCGCTCTATCGCGCGGCCAGGCGCCACACCGGGCTTACCGCACATTATCTGTGGGCCCGCCGCTCGGTATTCTGTTTCAATGGCCACCCGCTTCTGGTGACGGAAGTCTTCCTGCCCGAGATCAATGCGCCATGACCCTGACCGAACGCTTTTCCCATTACAAAAAACTGATGCGGCTCGACAAGCCGATCGGCATCCTGCTGCTGCTGTGGCCCACGCTGTGGGCGCAATGGCTGGCCGGCAACGGGCGGCCGGACTGGCTGATCCTGTGGATTTTCGTCATGGGCGTGGTGCTGATGCGATCGGCCGGCTGCGTCATCAACGACTACGCCGACCGCGACATCGATCCTTATGTGGCGCGCACCCGCGAGCGCCCGTTGGCCGCCGGCAAGGTCTCACCCAAGGAGGCGCTGCTGCTGGCGGCGGGATTGTCACTGCTGGCATTCCTGCTGATCCTGCCGCTCAACACGCTGGTGCTGAAGCTGTCGTTCGTCGCGCTGTTTCTGGCCGCAAGCTATCCCTTCACCAAGCGTTTCTTCGCGATTCCACAGGCCTATCTCGGCATCGCGTTCGGCTTCGGCATCCCGATGAGCTATGCCGCGCTGTGGGGCGAGATCCCCGTTGAAGCCTGGGTGCTGCTGGCAGCAAACGTTTTCTGGGCGGTCGCCTACGATACGCAATACGCCATGGTCGACCGCGCCGACGACCTCAAGATCGGCATCAAGACTTCGGCAATCACCTTTGGCCGTTTTGACCTGGCCGCCATCGCGGTGTGCTATGCGGCGACGTTGGGACTGCTCAGCTGGGTCGGGTTGCAGCGGGAGATGGGCGGGGCCTTCTTCGGCGGACTGGCGGTGGCGGCGGCGATTGCGCTGTATCACATGAAACTGATCCGGCTGCGCGACCCGCAGCAATGCTTTCGCGCCTTCCTGCACAACACCTGGTTCGGCGCCGCCGTGTTCGGCGGCATTGCGCTCGAGTTTCTGCTGCGCGCCTTCTAAGATTGCGACGGACAGGCAACGCGCGACTGCTGACTGTTCGGATAGGCCTGCTTGATCCCGCCCAGGCTCTTCAGCGCATCCGGGTCTTCGCTGCGAATCACGAAGTAAAAGTCAGTACCCTGGCGCGGCAGCAATTCGACGCGCGTGCCGAGCACGCCCCTGTCCTCCACATCGCGTACGCGCCGGCGCGCCGCTTCATCGTCGGCATATAGTCCGAGTGAAATGGCGTTGCGCCAAGCCCCGTCCGTCACCACAAAGGCATCCTGCACGCCTGCCGCGGCCAGTTCGGTCAATTTAGCCGCCGCCGACTGCGGGCTGGGCAAAGGCGGAAATATCACCCAATGCCGGATATTCAGCGGCACCTCGGTAAACGACATCACCCGCTGGCCGACCATGGCCTTGAGCTGTTCGCGCACTTGCGCGAATTCAGCCAGATTCAGGCCGCGCCACTCCACGCACAGCGACTCGGCCACCGCCGCACGAGGCTGCGACAAGCCCTGCGGGGCAGGCGCTGACTGACCATGGAGGCTAAAGCGATCTACGTTCAGCGGCGCATTCTTCTCCGATGCAGCCTGCGGCCAGTGGCTGCGCCCCATGAAAATCCCGGCCACAGCCAGGTTCATCACCAGCAATCCCCAGGTGATCCATCTCATCGAGCCCCCCTCTCTCGGGCGACACAGTCCACCCCTTCAAGCACCAGCGCGGCAACCTGTTCGGTTGGCAGCGCCAAATGCGCCAACACCATACCGGCGTCACCGCCCGTCAGCAGACAGTGCGGCACCGTTCCGGCAACCTCAGCCAGACGCGCATGCTGCTGCTGAATGGCGCCGCACAGCGCCGCCACAATTCCGCTTTCGACCGCATCGGCGGTGCCGCGCGGAAAAGCCTGCCAGTTGCCCATCCCGTACGCTATCCGCGCCGTACCCTGCTGCAACGCCTGTCGCATCAAATTTACGCCGGGCACGATCACGCCCCCCAGGAACACGCCATCGACCGACAGCGCATCCACCGTCATCGCCGTTCCCACCGACACCACCAGCACTGGCGCGCGGGTACGCTGGCGCGCGGCGAGCAACCCCATCCAGCGATCCACCCCAAGTTGAAGCGGATTCAGATAGCTGTTTTTTACCCCGGCGAAGTCCGCCTCAGCCGCCAGCCAGTGCGCGCTGATGCCCGCCGCCTCCAGCAGCGTGGCAAGCCGCTGTTCGTGCGCGGCGCTTGCCACGCT
>JAHJNP010000350.1 GCA_018820745.1 Gammaproteobacteria bacterium | reverse complement strand
CATGGACGAGGCCGAGCGCCTCACCGACCGGCTGGCCATCCTCGACCACGGCCGCGTCGTCGCCGAAGGCGCGCCGCGGGCATTAATCGAATCGCACATCGAACCCGTCGTGGTCGAAGTCTACGGCGAAGGCCTGGACGACTGGACGCGCGCCCACGCCAGCGGTGTCTGCCAGCGCTTCGAGACCGTCGGCGAAACCCTGTTCTGCTACACCGACAGCGCCGACACCGTGATCGCCGCCCTGAAGCACGCGCCTGCGCTGCGCTACCTGCATCGCCCATCGAGTCTGGAAGACGTGTTCCTCAAGCTCACCGGGAGGGATCTGCGTGATTAAGCACCTGCGACTGCCCCATCTTTCCTGGCGCTTCATTCCGGTATGGCAGCGCAACTACCTGGTGTGGAAGAAACTCGCCATTCCTGCCATTCTCGGCAATCTGGCCGACCCGATGCTCTACATGCTGGGGCTGGGCTACGGCCTCGGCAACCTGCTGCCGGACGTCGGCGGCATGCCCTATCTGACCTTCCTCGCCGCCGGCACCGTGGCCTATAGCACGATGAACGCCGCCACCTTCGAGGTGCTGTATTCGAGCTTCTCGCGCATGCACGTGCAGCGCACCTGGGACGCCATCATGAACGCGCCGCTCACGCTCGACGACGTGATGCTGGGCGAACTCACCTGGGCGGTGGCGAAGAGCCTGCTGTCGGGGCTGGCGATCCTGGCGGTGATTTGGGGGCTGGGCCTCTACGGCGACTTCTGGATGACGCTGTGGATCATCCCGGTGGTGGCGCTGGTCGGTTTCTGCTTCGGCGGCCTGGGGCTGGTGATGAACGCGGTGTCGCCGAGCTACGACTTCTTCCTCTACTACTTCAGCCTGGTGATCACGCCGATGGTGCTGTTGTGCGGCGTGTTCTTCCCGGTGTCGCAACTGCCGCTGCCGGTGCAGGCCGTGTCGGCCTGGCTGCCGCTCACCCACGCCATCGACCTGGCGCGTCCGCTGGTGGTCGGCAACGTGCCCGGCGACATCGTGCTGCACGTCGTTGCGCTGCTGATTTACGGCAGCCTGGGCTACGTCATCGCGCTGGCGCTGACGCGCAAGCGGCTGCTGAAATAATCAGGCAGGAACCATCAGACGCCTGCGGCCTGCTGGTCGGCGTGATAGCTCGACCGCACCATCGGCCCGCAGGCCGCATGCCTGAAGCCCATCGCCAGCGCTTCCTGCTCGAACTGCGCAAAGCGCTCGGGCGTGACGAAGCGCAGCACCGGCAGGTGGTGCTGCGAGGGCTGCAGGTACTGGCCCAGGGTCAGCATGTCGACGCCGTGCGCGCGCAGGTCGCGCATCACCTGCAGGATCTCGTCGTCTTCCTCGCCCAGGCCCAGCATCAGGCCGGACTTGGTCGGAATGTCGGGATGGCGCGCCTTGAAGTCCTGCAAAAGCTTCAGCGAGTGCGCATAGTCGGCGCCGGGGCGCGCGGCCTTGTAGAGGCGCGGCACGGTTTCCAGGTTGTGGTTCATCACGTCGGGCGGCGCGGTGTCGAGTTGGTCCAGCGCCTTGTCGAGCCTTCCGCGGAAATCCGGAGTGAGGATTTCGATGCGGGTGGCCGGCGATTTTTCGCGCACGGCCGCGATGCACTGCGCGAAATGCCCGGCGCCGCCGTCGCGCAGGTCGTCGCGGTCGACGCTGGTGATGACCACGTATTTCAGCGCCATTAGCGCGATCGTCTCGGCCAGATGACGCGGCTCGTCGGCATCCGGCGGCAGCGGGGTACCGTGGCCGACGTCGCAGAACGGGCAGCGCCGCGTGCACAGGTCACCCAGGATCATGAAGGTGGCGGTGCCGTGGCCGAAGCATTCGCCCAGATTGGGACACGAGGCCTCCTCGCACACGGTGTGCAGCTGGGCCTCGCGCAGGATGCCCTTTAAGCGCGCGACGTTCGGCACGTTGGGCGACTTGGCACGGATCCACGACGGCAGGCGCATGCGCGGCTGCGGCACGATCTTGATCGGGATGCGCGCGGTCTTGGCGGCGCCTTTGTGCTGGATGGGGTCTGCCATAATGTGCTCGGAACAACGTTGGAAACGTCAACTCCCTGGATTTTAACTGATGCGACGCCTCACCCTGACCCTGCTTGCTGCATGGCCGCTTGCCGGCTTCGCCACCGAACAGGTCGCCGACCCGGAAACAGGACTCGTCACCTGGCAAACCGAAACCGACGGCATCCAGGTGCGTCTAACCCAGATCAGCCCGGACCAGGCGCGCGCCTTTTATCAGGCGCGCGGATTCTCGCCCGATGCGGCGGAACGCTACGCCCGCGAATGCGTCTTCATGACGGTGGTGCGCAACATCGGCGAGCGGCCGATCCAGCACAACCTGGCCAACTGGCGCTATGTTCCGGCGGGCCAGCCGCCGAACGCCATTCGCAGCAAGGTGGCGTGGGAACACCTGTGGAAGCGGCTGGGCGTGGCCGAATCCGCGCGCATCGCCTTTACCTGGGCGCAGTTCCCCGCCACCCAGACCTTTGCCCCGGGCGACTGGAACCAGGGCATGACGGCCTACAGCGTGCCGCGCGACGTTCCGTTCGACCTGCGCTTTGTGTGGCACGCGGACGGCAAGACCCATTCCGGAAAACTCGAACAGGTGAGGTGTGCAGATGAAACTTCGTAAACACGTCGTGGGCGCGGCACTGGCCCTGTGCTGTGCGTTCGGTCCGGGGGCGGTGGCGCACGCCGCCGATCTGCCGCCGCTGTCGCACAGCCTGACCTTGCAGGCGCCAAAGCCGGCGCCTGCCCTGAAATTCAAGGACATCGAAGGCAAGACGCTCGACCTGGCGCAACTCAAAGGCAAGATGGTGCTGATCAACTTCTGGGCCACCTGGTGCCCCCCGTGCCGCCGCGAAATGCCGTCGATGGAGCGCCTGTCGCAGGCGTTCAAGAGCAAGCCTTTCGTCGTACTGGCGGTGAATGTGGGCGAGGATGCCGACACCATCGAGGCCTTCACCAGCCAGCTGGACACCACGCTGACCTTTCCCATCCTGCTCGATACCCGCAGCCAAGGCATGCGGGCCTGGAAGGTGGCGGGCCTGCCGACGACCTTCCTGGTCGACCGGCAGGGGCGCATCGTCGCCAGCGCGATCGGCGGGCGCGAGTTCGATCACCCGGAGATGGTGCAGGCGATCCGCGCGTTGATCAATAAATAGGGGTCAGGGGTCAGGGAAAATTTTATTCGCGGCCTTCGGCCGCTCAGTCCCTGAATCCTGAATCCTGCCCCCTGAATCCTAGACCTGCACCCACACCTGCCCGGCTTCGACCTTGACCGGATAGGTCCTGATCGGCTCGTCGGCGGGGTCGCAGGGGGGCTGGCCGGTGGTGAGGTCGAAATAGCTGCCGTGCAACGAGCACTTGATCTTGCCGTCCTTGATGCAGCCCAGATACAGCGAGTAGTCCTCGTGGCTGCACATTTCGTCGACGACGTAATGGATGCCGCCGGCATTGCACAACAACAGCCGGCGTCCAGAGACGACGACGCGCTTCATCTGCGCGGGCTTCAGCTCGTCGGCGGCGGCGATGGCGACGAATTCGCCCATCACTGCACCCGTGCCACGGCGCGGCCGGAATCCAGCACGGCACGGATCTGCGCGGCAGCGTCGGCGACGCTGGCCGCGCGGCCGACGTGGTGCAGAATGATCGAGCCGGCCAGCACCAGCGAATCGTAGGTCGCGCCACGGTCGCCTTTCAGCGCCAGGATGCCGGCTTCGGCGGCGGCGTGCGCGGTGGCCTTGATGTCGATGGCGGCGACGATCTCGTCCTCGCCCGCTTCGGCGGCGACCGCGCCCGGCAGCGGCACTGCGCGTACCGGCTGGCTGATGCCAAGCGCCAGCGGGTCGACGGTCGCTTCGATTTCCGCGCCGCGGTCATGGTATTGGAAGTACTTGCCGGTCTGGCGCAGGGACGGGATCACCCCGCCCTCGACGCCGCGCACGATGCAGGCGGTGTCGAAGCCGGCTTCGCGCGCGAGGTCGGCGTACACCGGCGGATACGGCTTGT
>JAHJNP010000349.1 GCA_018820745.1 Gammaproteobacteria bacterium | reverse complement strand
TGCTCGCCGGCACGCGCCGCTTCCACTGCGGCATTCAAGGCCAGGATGTTGGTCTGGAAGGCAATGCCGTCGATGACGCCGATGATGTCGGCAATCTTGCGCGAGCTTTCCTTGATCGAGCCCATGGTGACGATCACTTTCCCCACCACCTCGCCGCCCTGACCTGCAATCTCGGCGGTCGAGGAAACCAGTTTGCTGGCGTGGTGCGTGCTTTCGGCGTTCTGCTTGACCGTGCTGGTGAACTCTTCCATTGTGCTGGCGGTTTCTTCCAGGCTCGACGCCTGCGATTCGGTGCGGGCGGACAGATCGGTATTGCCGGCGGCGATTTCACCGGCGCTCATCTTCACCAGCGAGGTGGCTTCACTGATCTGGCCAACTACCGTCACCAGGCTGTCGTTCATGTCTTTCAGCGCCCCCATCAACTGGCCGATCTCATTCGTCGAGTTGACCTCGAAGCGTTGCGTCAGATCGCCTCCGGCCACCGCGCGCGCAAGCTTCACTGCGTCATTCAACGGGCGGGTGATGGCACGTATGATCGTGAAACCAATCCATACCAACAAACCCAACCCGAGAATGGTCGCTACGATTGCCAGGTTACGCACGGCCACGCTACGGCTGTGTGCCTGTTCGTATTCCTGCTTGGCCACGTCCAGTTGCAGTTGCAGAAGCGCGCTGATTTCCTTTTTGACGTTTGGATAGAGCGTGCGAACCTTCTCCACAATGACCCGCTTCGCCGCTTCGAGATCGTTGGCGCGCAGGGCGGCCACGGCCGGCCTCAGGCCCTCGACGACAAACGCCTTGCGATCCACAGCGAATTTCTCTGCCAGCACGGCCTCCTCGGGCGTGTGATAGGTCGCCATGTAGGCATCCCAGATTCTGCCGATTTCCGCGATGTTCCTGTCAACTTCTTCGGTTTGCGCAGCGATGACGTCCGGAGTGCCGGTTTCCAGGGCGAGGTTAAGTGCGAGCCGGTTTTCCAGAATCATGGACTCGATCCTGGCCACCTGTCCGAGCGGAATGGTGCGGTCCTCGTAAACCGTTTTCAACCCCGCTTCGGTCAGAGCCATGCCCCCAAGGCCCAGGAAGCCCCCTGTCACCAGCATGACGGACATAAAGGCCAGGATGAAGACCAAGCGCGTCTTGATGGTCAGATTTTTAAACATTCAGAACTCCCTAATTTCCTGTTGTTTTTTGTATGGACCGAACGAATTGTCAGGCCGCGATTTTCTCGATCAAGCCCATTTCAGGGCTGGACATCAGCTTGTCGATATCCACCAGGATCAGCATGCGATCGTTGAGCGTGCCGAGGCCGATCAGGTAATCGCTGTCGAAGGTGGTCCCCATCTCCGGCGCAGGCTTTACCTGCTCTGGCGACAGCGTGGTGACGTCGGAGACGCTGTCCACCACCATGCCCACGACCCGCCCGGCAATGCTCAGGATGATGACGACGGTGAACTGGTCATAGGTGGGCGAGCCCAGGCTGAGCTTGATCCGCATGTCGACGACCGGCACGATGATGCCGCGCAGATTGACCACGCCCTTGATGAAATCGGGCGCATTGGCAATCCGGGTGACTGGCTCGTAGCCGCGAATCTCCTGCACCCGCAGGATATCGATGCCGTACTCTTCCTTGCCCAGGGTGAAGGCCAGAAATTCCTTCCCGGCAATTTCTCCGGCTTCGGTTTGTGCTTGCGTCTGCGTGCTGTACGACATGGCGGTGATCCTTATCTGGCCTTAGAAAAAAACGGGGTCAGCGTTGAGTTGACGGCTGGAGCGCAACAGCGCGGAAACATCGAGAATCAGCGACACGCCGCCGTCTCCCAGAATGGTGGCGCCGGAAATGCCGGCCACCTTGCGGAAATTCGACTCGAGGTTTTTGACGACGACCTGCTGCTGCCCGACCAGGGCGTCGACCAGCAGGGCGGCTTTTTTGCCGTCGGCTTCGAGAATGACGACGATTCCCTGAGCCGGGTCGGTGAAGTTCGGTTCGATGGCAAAAATCTGATACAGCGGGATCAGCGGCAAATACTCTTCGCGAATCTTCACGACCTGGCCCTGACCCGCAATGTCCTTGACGTCTGCGGCCGCAGGCTGCAGCGATTCGATGACGTAGCCCAGCGGCAGGATGTACACCTCCTCGCCCACCCTGACCGACATGCCGTCGAGAATCGCCAGCGTCAGCGGCAGCGAAATGGCGATGGTGGTGCCGGCGCCCGGAACGGAGCGGATGTCGACGATGCCGCCCATCGCGGTGATGTTGCGCTTGACCACATCCATGCCGACGCCGCGCCCGGACACGTCGGTGACGACTTCCGCGGTGGAAAAACCGGGCGCAAAAATGAGTTGCCACACCTCGGCATCGGGCATCGTGTCCGATACCGGCAGGCCTTGCTGCTTCGCCTTGTCGAGAATCCTTTCGCGACTGAGGCCACCGCCGTCGTCGCTCACCTCGATCACGATGTTGCCGCCCTGGTGTGCGGCCGACAGGGTCAGCTTGCCGGTTTCGCTCTTGCCGGTGGCACGGCGCTTCTCGGGCATTTCGATGCCGTGGTCGACGCTGTTGCGCACCAGGTGGGTCAGCGGATCGACGATGCGTTCGATCAGGCCCTTGTCGAGTTCGGTGGCGGCGCCACGCGTGACGAAATCGACCTTCTTGCCCAGCTTGCCGGCCAGGTCGCGCACCATGCGCGGGAAGCGCGAGAACACGTAGTCCATCGGCATCATGCGGATCGACATGACGGCTTCCTGCAAGTCGCGCGTGTTGCGGGTCAGCTGGCCGACGCTGTTGAGCAGACGTTCGTACTGGATCGGATCGAGCACGCCGATGCGCTGCTCGATCATGGCCTGGGTGATGACCAGCTCGCCGACCAGGTTGATCAACTGGTCGACTTTTTCAATGCCGACCCGGATCGACGAGGATTCCTGACCCGCCCCTTCCTTGTCGGTGGCACGGCGGCCAGGGTTCCTGGCTTCGGCAACGGGTGCGGCAACGGCCGGCGGGCTGACGGCGTCTGTTTTCTCCGGCTCGAAAATTCCGTAGCCGGGATCTTCGGCGGCCGGTTTCGCCTCAGCGGCGCCGGCTTGCGCCGCACCCGTCAAGGGCAGGCCGGCGGGTGCCCCGCTGCTCTGCGACCCTTCCGCACCCCCATGCGTAATCTTGAGGTCGTCCGGGTCGAGCACGAACGAGCAGATCGCAACGATGCTATCCTGGCTCTCGGGAGTGGTCAGGGTGAACACCACGCGCTTGTCGGCCAGGCTCTCCTGGCCGATCGTCCCCAGCAGGCCCAGTTCTGCCGCCAGCGCATCCACATCGCGCTGCGGCACCTCGGGCAGCTCGATGCGAAAAACGCAATTGCCGTCCGCATCCGCCACCGGTGCGGCGCTGGCCGATTCGGGCGCAGCGGCGGGCGCCGGGCTCGCCACAGCAGCCGGGGCGTCCGCAATGCCCTGCGACAGCGCCTTCAGCCGCAGGCACACGCTGGCAACTGCATCCTGGTCAACGCTCGAGCCATGATGGTGACCATCCATTTGCATGGTCAGGATATCCTTGGACACCAGGAAGGCCTCCACATGCTCGGGGGTCAGCGCCATCTCGCCCTTGCGGATGCGGTCGAGCAGCGACTCCAGCATGTGGGTGACTTCGGTGATGTCGTTGAAAGCGAAGGTGGCAGCGCCGCCCTTGATGGAATGCGCCGCGCGAAAGATCGCATTCAGATCCTCGCTGTCCGGTGCGGACACGTCGAGCGCCAGCAGCAGCTTCTCCATTTCGGCGAGCAGTTCATCCGCTTCGTCGAAAAACACCTGGTAGAACTGGCTCATATCGATGGTCATGCTGGGACTCCGTATTTATCGTGCGGCTTCTGGCGTGTTGCCTGGCGGCAACTCAGCCAATCAGTTTCTTCACCACTTCGGTCAGCCGTGCCGGGTCGAAGGGCTTCACCAGCCAGCCATTGGCGCCGGCAGCACGGCCCATGGCCTTGATATCGTCGCCAGACTCCGTGGTCAGCATCAATATCGGCACATCCTTGTAATTCTTCAGTGCGCGCAGCGCCTTGATCAGCGTCAGACCGTCCATGCCCGGCATGTTCTGGTCGGTCAGCACCAGGTCGACTGTCTGCAGTTTTGCCTTGTTCAGGCCATCCTGGCCGTCCACCGCCTCGATCACGCCATAGCCTGCGGCTTTCAGGCTGAAGGACAGCATCTGGCGCAGCGAGCCCGAGTCGTCCACTGCAAGTATTGTTTTCATCATTGTTGCTCCCGCTCTTTCCATGTTCGGACTGGTGCCCGCTCTTTCTGAATCTCAAAACAGCTCGATGTCGCCGCTATCCATGTGACGCTGGTTCACTGTGCTGCGCACGCCGCCTGCCCGTTCGGTACGGCACGCTCCCACCCGGTCGCTGATGTGGCTCAGCGTCTCCAGCAGGACTTCCTTCTTGCTTTCCGGCAGAACCGATCCATTGGTGTCGAGTGCGCCAAACACGTCGCGCAGCCCGGCCAGGTGCTGCACCATGCGGCCGATCAGCTGGCTGGTCATGTCCTGAAACTGCAGGCCGGTTACCGCGGCGGCGACATGCTGCTTGATCTCGTCACGCAGCGCCTCGAAACGCGCTGCGGACGCGGGCGACGGCATGCCGTCGGCCAGCAGTCCGTCCAGGGTTTCCTGCTGCTGATCGACTGCATGATGGATCGCCATGAAGCTCGCACACAGTTTTTTGATGGCCTCGTCCAGCAACACGTCCATCTGCACCAGATCGCGCTCCACTTCGGCCAGATGCTGGTCGCCGTGCGCCGAAACCCCGGACAGCAGGTGCACCACCTGCACGTTGAGCAGTTCGCTGGCCGGGGTGTCGTTGGTCGCCATGGGGGCGTTCACAGGAAGTTGAATAGCGACAGGCCCGAGACGGTCACAAAGGAGCGCTGTGCGGCTTCGAGCGTGAACTGCTGCTGCGAGAGCTGCGTCAGCGCCTCGGCATAATCGAGATCCTGCAAGTCGGACAGGATCTGGCTGTACTGCTGGTTGCGGTCGGCGCCGGCATTGTCGAGCGCCTCGAGTTCCTGCAGGCGCGAGCCGACCGACGCACGTACCGTGAGCACGTTGTCCAGCGCCAGATCAAGATTGCCGTTGGCAGTCGCCAACCCGGCGGTCAAATTGTCACCATCGGCCGGGGTCACCACCGGGGTCTGCAGCAGGGTGATCAGGTTGTTCAGGGTTTCGAACACATCCTGGCCGCCGCCCTGGAATACCGCCTGTCCCGGGCTGCTGGCCGCCATCTGGCGCGTGGAATCGACCTGTATCAGCCGTTGCCCCTGGTCGCCGTCATACTGCACCGCACCGGAAACGCCCTCGGAAAATGCTGGCGTCGTGGTCTGGAATCCGGAGAACATGTAGTTGCCCGTTGCATCACGGCCGTTGGCCAGCCCCAGCAGCTGTTCGAAGCGGCCGCGCAATTCGGTGGCCAAAAATCCGCGTTCCGTATCGCTGTATGAGCCATTGCCTGCCGCGATCACGGTGGTTTTCACATCCTGCAGCAGGGAGGTCACGCTCGACAGCGTGCCCTCCACTGCGCTGAGCGCGCTTTTGGCATGCTGGCGGTTAAGGCCGTGCTGCGTGTTCAGCGACTGCGACTGGCTCACTTCAAGCGCACGCGCGGCGGCAACCGGGTCATCCGACGGCGACAGGATGCGCCGGCCGCTGGCAATCTGCTGATGCGTCTTGACCAGGCCGGACTGCAGTTCGCCGATGCGGGCGGCGCCGGTTTCAAACAGGGTTTGGGTGCTGATGCGCATGAGTTCGTTTCCCCTTATCGGCCGAGCGAGAGCAGCACATCGAACATCTGGCTGGCAATCTGCATCACCTTGCCCGCTGCCTGATAGGCCTGCTGGTAACGCAACAGGTTGGTCGCCTCTTCATCGAGATTGACGCCCGATTCGTTCTGCAGCGAGACCGTCGCTTCGGAGAGCAGCATGCCCGCCGCGCTGCTGGTCACATCGAGTTCGCGGCTCTTGTTGCCGATCTCGCTGACCAGCTGCGAATACGCGCCCTGATAGGTGGTGTCGCCCATGGTGTTGGCAGTTTGCAACGCACCCAGCAGCAGGGCGTTGCGGTTGTCGCCCACGCCGAACGGGTTGGCCGCCACGGTGAAGCTGTCGCCGTCGGCCGGCGCGCCGCTGAGAACGAAGCTGATACCGCCGAAGCTGAGGGTGGCGCCCGGGGTGTAGGGAACGGGGTCGCCGGAAGCAATGGTGCTGGTGGTGGGAGGGGGACCTGCTTCGGTCACCGTCATCGCGGTAGCAGGCGATACGTTGAAGACGTCGGCCAGCCCATCGTAAGCCAGCGTCACCGGTGCGGGAAGCGGCGTCGTGTAGTTGCTGTCGACCGTGGCCGCGGTGATGGCGCCCGTGCCGGTGTTGGTGCTCATCCCCCAAGTGGCGACCGGGACGACCGGCAAGGCAGCGGCAGCGGCGATCTGCCGGGGATCGCTGATCGCGACGGCAAAACCGGCTGCGGCATTGGCGGGCGGACGAATCAGGAAGCTGTCGCCCGCAACGGGTGTCCCCGTCAGGCTTAAAGTCATCCCGTCCACGGTATCCCCGTTCACGACGGTGATCGCGCTGCCGTTGGGCTGCCGGGTCAGGGTGTAAGCAGTGCCGTCAAACGCGAGGAGGTAATCGCTGCCGGTCAGCGCACTGGCGTTGCTGATGCTGGTGCCAATGGTGGCGTTACCCGTGTTGGCACCGTTTGCATTCACCGTGTGCGCCGGGATGCTGAAAAAATTGCCGCCCATATTGCCGCTGAGGTCCCGCCCCTGACGATGCTGGGCATTGAACGTGGCGGCAAGCCCGATGGCGAGGTCATCGAGCGCTTTCTGCGCGGGCTCCAGCGTCTTGCTGCGGAATTCGAGCAAACCGCCGAGCTTGCCGCCGCCCAGGCTGTTTGCGGCGACCAGCACATTACCGCTGGCGGTCTGGTAGGCAACCTCGAGTCTTTCGGGATCGGTGGGTGAAATGGCGGTCGTCAGGGCGAAGGTCTTCACCCCCACCACCAGCGGCTGGCCGTTGCCAATGAAAATGTTGTAGCCGCCGTCGCCCTGCTTGACGACTGTCGCCTTGATTTCCTTGTTCAGATCGAGAATCAGCTGGTCGCGCTGGTCGAGCAGGTCGTTGGGGGGTTTCCCGGTCGCGCCCTGGGCAAGGCTGATGGAGTCGTTCAGTTTCGCGATCTGCTGCGCGTAGGTGTTGATGACGTTGACGCTCGCCGTGACCTGGCCGTTGACCCCCTGCTCGATCTCCTGCAGGCGCCCGGCCATGCTCTGGAAGCGCGAGGCCAGCGTCTCGGCGGACGACAAGGCCGCCTGACGCGACGGAATCGACGACGGGTTGGAGGACATCTCCTGCACGCCGCTGAAGAAACCCTGCAAGGCAGGCGACACGCCCGATGCGGGATCGCCCAGCATGTTGTCGATCTGTTTGATCTGGGTGTAATAGGTGTCGAGCGCGCTTTTCGCGCTCTGCGCCGTATTCACCTGCGCACCCAGAAATTCGCTGTAGATCCGCTTGACCGTGGCAATCTCGGTGCCTTGCCCCATGAACCCGTAGCCGTAGCTCTGCGACAGGGCGGCACCCTGGACCACCGCCTGACGGCTGTAACCCGGGGTCGCAGCGTTGGCGATGTTGTGGCCGGTCGTGCTGAGCCCTACCTGCGCGGCTGCAAGTGCGCTCTGGCCGATGCTGAGTATGCTGGATGCCATATTGTCGATGCGCGCCGGTCAGGATTGGTTGGAATGAATGTTATTGGTGGAGGAATCGGCAGATTCTCCGGTTTCTTGAATCAGGTGGTTTCGACCAGGCGAATCACGCTCATCAGTTTCTGGGCGTATTTCGGGTCGGTGGCATAGCCGGCCTGCTGCAGCCCCTGGGCAAAGCCGGCCGCATCGTGTCCCTGCGCAAGCACGTTCTGGTAGCGCGCGTTATTGCGCAGCAGGCTGGCGTAGTCGCGGAAGGAATCGGCGTAGGCGTCGTAGGCGCGGAAAGTGTCGACCTGCTTCTGCGGCTTGCCGTTGACGTATTCGGTGGTGACGATGTCGACCGTCCGGCCTTTCCAGCCGGCGCCCGCCTTGATGCCGAACAGGTTGTGGCTGTTGTGGCCATCGGCGCCGCGGATTTCAGCCTTGCCCCAGCCGGTTTCCAGCGCCGCCTGCCCCAGCATGAAGCGGCTGGGAATGCCGGTGGCGGCGCTCGCCGCCTGGGCGTGCGGCAGCAGGCGCTGCACAAAGGCCTCGACGTGGGCCGGGGCCTCCCCGCTGCGAGCGGGCGTGACCGCCGGCGACTGCGGCGTCACCAGGCCCGGGGCATACGATTCCACACGCGCTTCAGCGCGTAGTGGATCGGAGTCCCCACGGGCATCGAGATCCCCTTGTGGGGCATACGACGACATCCCGCCTTGCGGGACTTGAGCGCGTAATAAATCGGCGCCCCCTTGCGGCGCGTTCAACGGAAAGCCCTGCGCGGCGCCCTCGCCCGGCGGGGGCACTTCCAGCGCGCTGGAGAGCTGGCGCACCATCACCTCGGCGAGGCCGATGCCGCGGCTGGCCATGCGCTGCGTCAGCTGCTGGTCGAGCATCGAGGTGTACATGCGGGTCTGCTCGCTGTCGAACATGCCGTCCTGCGGGGTGGCCTCGCGCATGCTTTTCATCAGCATGTTCATGAACACCGCTTCGAACTGCTGCGCCGCCTGCTTCAGCGACTCGGGCGAAGCGTTTTTGGCATCGAGCTTGAGCTGGTTGACCCCCTGGACGTCGAGCGCAAATTTCGATGAGAGATCGGCGCCGCCGATGCCGTTCATCTAGATGACCTCCAGCTCGGCGCGCAGCGCGCCCGATGCTTTCAGCGCCTGCAGGATCGCCAGCAGGTCCTGCGGGGTGGCGCCGATGGAATTGAGCGCCTTCACCACGTCGGAGAGCGAAGCGCTGCCCTTGAGCAGCATGACCTCGCCCGGCTGCTGGCGGATTTCGATCTGCGACTGCGCGACGACCACGGTTTGCCCTTTGGAGAGCGGCGCCGGCTGGCTGATGACCGGCTCGGTGCTGATGACCACCGACAGGTTGCCGTGCGACACCGCGCTGGGGTCGAGCATGACGGCCCGGTTCATCACCACCGAGCCGGTTCGCGCGTTGATGATGACCAGGGCCCGCGCTTGCGCGGGGCTGACGTCGAGGCTTTCGATCGCGCCCAGAAAGGCGACCCGCTCGCTGTCGCCGACCGGCGTTCTCACCTGGATCACGCGGCCATTGAGGGCGCGCGCGGTGTCGGGGCCGAAACGTGTGTTCACCGCATCGACCACCCGGCTGGCGGTAGTGAAATCGCTTTGCCGCAACTCCAGATTGATGCTGCCGGATTCGCCCAGCACGGTGGCGATGCTGCGCTCGACCGTTGCGCCGGCGGGGATGCGGCCGACGCTCAGGTGATTGATCTGGACCTGGCTGCCGTTGGCCGAGGCGCCGGCGCCGCCGACCACCAGATTGCCCTGCGCCATGGCGTAGATCTGCCCGTCGGCGCCCTTCAGCGGGGCCATCACCAGGGTGCCGCCGCGCAGGCTCTTGGCATTGCCGATCGACGACACCGTGATGTCGATGGCTTGGCCGGCCTGGGCAAACGGCGGCAGCTCGGCCGTCACCATCACGGCGGCGACGTTCTTCAACTGCATGTTGACGCCGGGCGGCAGGTTGACGCCCATTTGCGTCAGCATGTTGGTGACGCTCTGAACGGTAAAGGGCGTTTGTGTGGTCTGGTCGCCGCTGCCGTCCAGGCCCACCACCAGGCCATAGCCCACCAGCTGGTTGATGCGCACGCCCTGAATGGCGGCGATGTCCTTGATGCGCTCGGCATGCGCCATGCCGGAGAGCACCAGCGCGGCCACCAGGAACAGACGGGAAATGGTCATGGCGCCCACCGTTTATAAAGGAATGAAACTCAGGAAAAAACGCCCCAGCCAGCCCATCACTTCGGCCGAGTCGAACTTTGCGCTGGTGCGGTATTCGAGGCGCGCGTCCGCCACCTTGGCAGACGATACGGTGTTGCCCGCCTGGATGGTGTCGGGCTGCACCACGCCCGACAGGCGGATGTATTCGGTGCCCTTGTCGAGCGCGATCTGTTTTTCGCCGGCGACGATCAGGTTGCCGTTGGGCAGCACTTCGATCACGGTGACGGTGACATTGCCGCTGAAGGTATTGCTTGAACTGAGCGCCGACTTGTCGGCGTACTGGGTCGACGACTCGGCGTTCACCCCCAGTCCCTGAAACATTTTGAGCGGCAGGCCGGCGACCGCACTGATCGACGAATCGACCTCGCTATCCTTCGATGCATTGGACGACGCCTGCTTGCCGGCCTGGGTCTTCTCGTTGATGACGATGATCAGCACGTCGCCGACGTGGCGCGCGCGCCGGTCTTCGAACAGCGGGCGATAGGCGGCCGCCTGATAGATGGTGCCATTGCTGGCCACCTGCACGGGCTGTGCCTGCGGACGTACCGTGGTCGGCTTCTCCACGATGGACGTCGGCGTGGTGCCGCAACCGGCCAGCCCCAGCCATCCGGCCAGCAGGACGAATGCACGTGCGCGGTTCATGGCAGGCCTCACAGCTGGGTCAGGCGCTGCAGCATCTGGTCGGATGTCTGGATGGCCTTGCTGTTGATCTCGTACGCGCGCTGGGTCTGGATCATGTTGACCAGCTCTTCCACCACGTTGACGTTCGAGGTTTCGACATAGCCCTGATTGAGCAGGCCGGCGCCGTTGCTGCCGGGCGCGTTGGCGCTCGGCGTGCCGGAGGAGGCGGTTTCGCCGTAGAGGTTTTCGCCCAGGCTCTGCAGGCCGGCCGGGTTGATGAACATCGCCAGTTGCAGCGTGCCGATGGTCACCGGGGTGGCCGATCCAGGCTGCGTGATCGACACCGTGCCGTCGCGCGCGATGGTCAGGCTTTGGGTGTCGGCCGGGATGGTGATGGCAGGCTGCACCGCATAGCCGCTGGAAGTGACCAGCTGGCCGTTGGCGTCGGCCTGGAACGAGCCGTCGCGGCTGTAGGACGTGGTGCCGTCCGGCATCAGCACCTGGAAGAAGCCGTTGCCCTGGATCGCCACATCCTTGGCATTGCCGGTCTGCTGCAGGTTGCCCTGGGTGAAGATGCGCTCAGTGGCCACCGGTTTTACCCCGGTGCCGATCTGCAGGCCGGATGGCAGTTGCGTCTGTTCGGACGACTGCGCGCCGGGCTGGCGGATGGTCTGGTACAGCAGGTCTTCGAACACCGCACGCGCACGCTTGAAGCCGCTGGTGCTGACGTTGGCGAGGTTGTTGGAAATCACGTCCATCTGCGTCTGCTGCGCATCCAGACCGGTCTTGGCAATCCATAGTGAGCGAATCATGTCGGCTCCTTTAATTCAAGTTCTTTAACCACAGAGGCACAGAGGCACGGAGAAAACCCGTCAATATCCTGTATGACTCCGCCTCGTTCCTGCCTGCTTCAAATGCTCTTCCTCTGTGCCTCTGTGGTGAATAGGTTTTCAGCTCATGCTCAGCAGCTGCGCTGCCTTGCTGTCGTTGTTCTCGGCGTGCTGCAGCAGTTTCATCTGCATGTCGAACTGGCGCGCCAGTGAAATCATGTTGACCATTTCATCGACGACGTTGACGTTGGAGGACTCCAGCGCGCCGCTGATCACGGTCACGTCGAGGTCGGCGCCTGCAGGACGGCCGTCCTGCAGGCGAAACAGGCCGTCGTCGCCGCGCACCAGGTCGGCTTGCGGCGGATTCACCAGCTTCATGCGTCCGACCGAGGTCAGGCCGGTGGCGGCGGAGCCGTCGGGCACCAGCGAAATCGTGCCGTCCTTGGCCACCGCGATGTTGCGGCCGGGCGGGATCGACAGCGGGCCGCCGTCGCCCTGCACCGCGAGGCCGTCGCGCGTCAGCAGCAGCCCGTTCTCGTCCAGCTTCAGGCTGCCGTTGCGGGTGTAGGCCTCGCTGCCGTCTGCC
>JAHJNP010000348.1 GCA_018820745.1 Gammaproteobacteria bacterium | reverse complement strand
CGACGCGCTGTCCGACGGCGAGCAGGTGGTGATCGGCGGCATCATGCAGCACATCGAGCAGGCCGGCGTGCATTCGGGCGACTCGGCGTGTTCGTTGCCGCCCTACAGCCTGTCGCAGGACGTGCTGGACGAGATGCGTCGCCAGACGGTGGCGATGGCGAAGGCGCTGAAAGTGGTCGGCCTGATGAACGTGCAGTTCGCGATCCAGGGCGACACCGTGTACGTGCTGGAAGTGAACCCGCGCGCGTCGCGCACCGTGCCCTTCGTGTCCAAGGCCATCGGCGCGCCACTGGCAAAAATTGCCGCACGCGCCATGGCGGGCATCTCGCTGAAGTCGCAGGCGTTCGAAAAAGAGATCATCCCGCCGTATTTCTCGGTCAAGGAGGCGGTGTTCCCGTTCCGCAAGTTTCCCGGCGTCGATACCATCCTCGGCCCGGAAATGAAATCGACCGGCGAAGTCATGGGCGTGGGCGACAACTTCGGCGAGGCTTTCGTCAAGTCGCAGCTGGCGTCGAGTTCCGAACTGCCGAAGCCGGGCGGGCGCGCCTTTGTCAGCGTGCGTTCGGGCGATCGTGACGCCATCGTCGAGGTGGCGCAGGCCTTGCTCGACCTTGGCTTCAGCCTGGTCGCCACCCGCGGCACGGCGCAGGCGATCGAGTCGGCAGGCATACCGGTGGCCGTGGTCAACAAGGTCAAGGAAGGCCGCCCGCACATCGTCGACATGATCAAGAATGGCGACATCGACTTCATCGTCAACGTGGTCGAAGACAAGAAAGCGGTGAAGGATTCCTACGCCATCCGCGCCGAGGCGCTGGCGCGCCGTGTGGTGTACTTCACCACCCTGGCCGGCGCCCATGCCGCCTGCATGGGCATGCAGCACGGCGATTCGTTAAAAGTATATTCCCTGCAGTCGCTGCACCAGCGGCTGCACTGATCTGAAAAGGCAAGCCAGTGAGCAAATTCCCCATCACCGTCGTGGGCGCAGAAAAGATGCGCGCCGAGTTGCAGAAACTGAAGAGCGTGGAACGCCCCGCTGTCATCCAGGCGATTGCCGAGGCGCGCGCGCAGGGTGACCTGTCGGAAAATGCCGAATACGATGCCGCCAAGGAAAAACAGGGCTTCATCGAAGGCCGCATTGCCGACCTCGAGGGCAAGCTTTCCAACGCGCAGATCATCGATCCCCAGACGCTGGACGCGGATGGCCGCATCGTTTTCGGTGCCACGGTCGAGCTGGAAGATCTCGAATCGGGTGAGTCCGTCACCTATCAGATCGTCGGTGACGATGAGGCCGATATCAAGCAGGGCATGATTTCCGTGTCGTCTCCGATCTCGCGTGCGCTGATCGGCAAGTATGCCGGCGACAGCGTGGACGTTCAGGCGCCGGGCGGCGTGCGCCAGTACGAAGTGCTGGACGTTCAATACAAATAATGCGGCGTTTCTGGGATGGCCTCGCCGGCACGATGCTGGTGCTGTGGATCGGTGGCATCTGGGCAATTGGCTACATTGCCGCGCCGGTGCTGTTTGCCAACCTGGGTGACAAGCAACTGGCCGGGATGCTGGCCGGCAAACTATTCGAGGTGATGGCGTGGATCGGCATCGCTGCAGCGAGCTATTTGCTGATTTATCGTATTGCGCGTGACGGCGGCGCCGCGCTGAAAACGCTGTTTTTCTGGACGGTGGTGGTCATGCTGGCCCTCGTTCTGATCGGCCTCTTCGGCATCCAGCCCATCATGCAGGGCCTGAAGGATCAGGCCATGCCGCTGGCGGTGATGCAAAGCGTGTTTGCCGACCGCTTTCGCCATTGGCACGGCGTTTCAAGCATTCTCTACCTGATCCAGAGCGCGTTGGGCTTGTTGCTGGTCTGGCGTTCGGGACTGGCGCGATAAGCCCCGTCAGGCGGCATTCAGCCCGGCAGGACGATGACGGGCTTGGCGGCCGCGCGATAAATCACCAATACCTTGCCGATTTGTTGCACCGACGCCGCGCCGGTGGCGGTGCAGATTTCATCCAGCCAGGCGCGGCGCGCGTCCGGTTCGTTGCTGGCGGCCTTGACCTTGATCAGTTCGTGCGCGCTCAGCGCCAGGTCAATCTCCTTCAAAACGGCAGCCGTCAAACCCTGGTTGCCGATCATGACCACCGGCTGGCGCGTGTGCGCCAGACCCTTCAGGTATTGCCGTTGTGCGGGCGTGAGTGATTTCATGCTTCTTCCTTAAATCTGAGCGCGGATTGTAGCTGAAAGACGATATGGCGCAGAAACCGAAGCGAACCAAGTCGGGCAGTGCCTGGATGCACGAACACGTGACGGACCCCTACGTCAAAAAAGCGCAGCAGGACGGCTACCGCTCGCGCGCCGCGTATAAACTGCTGGAAATCGACAAGCGCGACCATCTGTTGCGTCCCGGCATGACGGTGGTGGATCTGGGCGCGGCCCCCGGCAGCTGGTGCCAGGTGGCGGTGGAGAAGATGAAGCGGCAGGGCAGGGTGCTGGCGATCGCCCTGCTGCCGATGGCGCCCATCCCCGGCGTCGACAGTCTGGAAGGCGACTTCACCGAGCCGGCGGCGCTGGCCTGGCTGGAGGAAAAGTTGCAAAACGGGCGGGTTGACCTTGTATTAAGCGATATGGCGCCCAATATTAGTGGGGTGATGCTGTCGGATCAGGCGCGACAGTATGAATTGTGCGAGCTGGCGCTCGAATTTTCTGTGAACTGGTTGAAACCAGACGGCGCTTTTCTCGTCAAAGTATTTCAAGGCGTGGGCTTTGAGGATTTTCGGGCGCAGATGCGGCAGGCCTTCGAGCAGGTGCAGATCCGCAAGCCTGATGCCTCGCGCGATCGCAGTGCCGAAGTTTATCTGCTGGGGCGTCGCCCCGTTGCGGCAAGGGCTGCGGCTGAGGAAACTGCCGTGACAAGCCGGCAAGAGTCGGATTAGAATGAGTCTAAATGTGCTGCGCTGAGATTTGACGTGCTGCGCTTGAATTAAATGTGCTGCACCAAGGAGCAAGAGTGAACAATTTGTCCAAAAACATCGCTGTCTGGCTGATCATCGCCGTCGTCCTGATGACGGTCTTCAACCAGTTCGGCGCGCAGCGCACCGCGCAGACGCAGATGCCGTACTCGCAGTTCATCGAAGAGGTGCGCCAGCAGCAGATCACCAAGGTGGTGATCGAGGGCAACGTGCTGAAGGGCGAGCGCAGCGACGGCCAGCGCTTCACCAGCTATGCGCCGAGCGATCCGTGGATGGTGTCCGACCTGCTGAAGAACAACGTGTCGGTCGAAGCCAAGCCGGAAGAGCAGCCGTCGTTCCTGGTGAGCATGCTTATTTCCTGGTTCCCCATGCTGCTGCTGATCGGCGTCTGGATCTTCTTCATGCGCCAGATGCAGGGGGGCGGGAAGGGCGGCGCGTTCTCGTTCGGCAAGAGCCGGGCACGCCTGCTTGACGAAAATGCCAACCCGGTGACTTTTGCCGATGTGGCGGGTTGCGACGAGGCCAAGGAAGACGTGGCCGAGTTGGTGGATTTTCTGAAAGATCCGACCCGATTCCAGAAACTGGGCGGCCATATTCCGCGCGGCGTGTTGATGGTGGGCCCCCCGGGCACGGGTAAAACGCTGCTGGCGCGCTCGATTGCAGGCGAAGCCAAGGTGCCGTT
>JAHJNP010000347.1 GCA_018820745.1 Gammaproteobacteria bacterium | reverse complement strand
GACAGCCCCACCTTCGCCATCCTCGGCGACGGCGGCTTCCAGATGTGCTGCATGGAAATGATGACGGCGGTGAACTACGGCATCCCGCTCAACGTGGTGGTGATAAACAACGGCACGCTCAGCCTCATCCGCAAGAACCAGTTCCAGCTCTACAGCGAACGCTACATCGACTGCGATTTTTCGAATCCCGACTTCGGCCTGCTCGCGCAGTCGTTCGGGGTCAACCATTACCGCATCGAGACCGAGGCCGAACTCGACGCCCTGTTCGCCAACGCCGACCTCACCGGCACCATCAACCTCATCGAAATCCTGCTCGACAAACATGCCTTCCCACGCTACCTGTCGGCTCGCTAGTCCTGAGGAGCAGATCGCGGCGCAGCACGCCGTCATCGCCCGCTTCGAGTCCGCGCTGTGGGACGGCGGCTTCAACGCATCGCTGCTGGCGTCGTATCAGTCGGCCTGGCGGCGGCTGGAAACGCTGATCGCCGCGCGCGGCGGCGACCGCCGCCACCAGTTCGTCCTCGTCATCCCGGTCGCCGACAGCCCGGCGCAATTGCGCCGCTGCCTCGCCAGCCTGCTGGAACTCTGCCGCGCATTCGGCTACGGCGGGATGCGGGACGGCCGGTTCAGCAAGGTGTCGGTCATCCTCGCCGACGACAGCGAGGACGCCGGGCTCATCGCCGGGAACCGGGCCATCGCCCGCGAGTTCGACGCCCAGGGCCTGGCCATCGACTATTTCGGCATTGCCGAACAGCTTGCGTTGATGGACACGCTCGCACACGTCGATCTGGGCAGCATCGTCGGCACTGCGCCGCGCGACGCCTTCGGCCACAAGGGCCAGGCGATGATGCGCAACATCGCCTATCTGAAACTGGCCCAGCTGCAGGAAACCGGCGTTCCGCTGCTCGTCTACACGCTCGACGCCGACCAGCAGTTCAAGGTGAAGGTGGAAACGGCGGACAGCGACGTCTGCGCGGTCAATTTCTTCGCTCAACTCGACGCGATCTTCAGCGCGACCGACGCCGACGTGCTGACCGGCAAGGTCGTCGGCGACCCGCCCGTCTCGCCCGCCGTCATGGCCGGCAACTTCCTTGACGACGTCGCCGGCTTCCTGCACGAGATGGCGGCGAGCGATCCCGCGCAGCCCTACCGCCCGAATGCAGCGAACACGTCGGACGCCGACGCCGCGTATCACGACATGGCCGGCCTGTTCGGCTTCGCGAACCCGGCCGACGCCTATCGCTATCGCTGCAACCTGGCCGGCACGCCGAGCAACGCCGACTGCTTCGGCGATTTCGCGCAGCGGCTGAAGCGCTTCTTCCACGGCGAGCACCCCACCCGCATCACCTGGTATCGCCACCAGCCCGCGCGCGACAGCGTCCAGCCCGCGCGCACGGTCTACACCGGCAATTACGTCTTCCGCCCGCGGGCATTGAGCTGGTTCATTCCCTTTGCCCCCCTGCGCCTGCGCATGTCCGGCCCCACGCTGG
Organism: Gammaproteobacteria bacterium; assembly: GCA_018820745.1. Classification (GTDB taxonomy): domain Bacteria; phylum Pseudomonadota; class Gammaproteobacteria; order Burkholderiales; family Thiobacillaceae; genus Thiobacillus. The sequence continues at coordinate 3,140 of JAHJNP010000347.1, read as the reverse complement.
GGCGGCTGATGAAGGCCGAGCTGGGCGACAAGTTCATCTCCGCCAACCTGCCGATGCTGCACACGCGCACGCTCGACGCCACCGGCGAAGCCGAATTCCGCCCCGGCGTCGTCACCGCGGCCGACAGCATCGACCTGACCGACGAATTCGAGCGGCAGTTTTTTGGTGACGTGATGCTGTTCACGGTCGAGCGTCTGACCGCGCTGGGCTTTCCGCAGCAGGCGCTGCCCGGTGAAACCCTCGCCGCCACGCTCGACGCCGTGCACGCCGAGATGGCGCAGCAATACCGCGCGCGGCACGCCGGAATCGTGAAAAAACTCGATGCGCTGACCCGCATGCTGAACGACCCGGCGCGCTGGTGGCATGCGCCCGCACATGCCCAGGCGCTCGCGCAATTCCGGGTGTTTCTCGACAACATGCAGCGCAACTTCGGCGCAGGTTCGCCGGGGCATGCGTGCATCGCCTCGGAAGAGGATTGGCAGCGCTGGCGTCAGCGCCAGCTCGCCGCCCTCACCCGGTTTCACGCGGACCGCCAGGTCTGGGACCAGGCACTGTCCGCACTCACGCCGCGGGGATGATCGCCCGCCTGCGCCACTGGCTGCACCGCCGCCGCCATCCGCTGCGCTATGCGCATCTCGACCAACTGCTGCGCACGCAGGCGTTGCACCGCGACGAACTGCTGGCGAAGCAGCAACGCGACCTTGCCGACATCGTCGAATTCGCTGCCGCCCACACGCCCTACTACGCGTAGACGCTGGCGCCCTTTCTGCAAGGCGGCCGCTTCGACTTCAACGAACTGCCCGTCCTGAAGAAGGACGACGTGATCCGCCGCCTGGACGACCTGCTCGTGGACACTGCCGCCCGCAGCCAGGCGAAGCTCGGCCACACCGGCGGCTCCACCGGCAAGCCGCTGGCCTTCTGGTACGACGAGGCCAAGCACGAGCTGATGCGCGCCGGCATGATGCGCAGCTATCAGCTCTCGGGCTGGCGGCCGGGGCAGAAAATCCTCAACTTCTGGGGGGCGCGGCAGGACGTCGTGCCCGGCGGGATGTTCGGCGCGCAGCTCGGCGACGCCATCGCGGCGGAACACACAATTTCAGCGTACGAATACACCGAAGCGCAGCTCGTCGATTGGGCGCGCTTCATCCAGCGCTACCGGCCGGTGCTGCTGCAGGGCTACGCGAGCGTCCTGGCGGAAGTCGCGCGCGTGGTGATCGAAAACCGCCTCGCCATGCCGAAGACCCTGCTGGGCGTGTATTCGACCGCCGAAGTGCTCACCGACGCGCAGCGCCAGCGCATGCAGCAGGCCTTCGGCTGCAAGGTGTTCAACCAGTACGGCAGCCGCGAAATTCCCAACATCGCCTGCGAATGCAGTCACGGCAGGATGCACGTCTTCACCGACATGGTGTTTCTGGAATCGCGGAAGATCGATGACGAAAACAGGCTGCTGGTCACCTCGCTCACCAACCGGCTGATGCCGATGATCCGCTACGACATCGGCGATTCCGGCCGCCTGCTCGACGGCGAATGCGCTTGTGGCCTGCCCTTCCCGCTGATGGAAATGGACCTGTGCCGGCAGAACGACCTCATCCGCACGCCGAGCGGCAAGACCGTCCATCCCTCGTATTTCAACCGCCTGCTGTACGGGCAGACGCAGATCCGGCAATACCAGTGGGTGCAGCACGACCTTGGCCAACTCGAACTGAACCTGGTCGCCCCACCGCTGGGCAGCGAAACGCTGGCGTCACTTGAAGCCAGCATCCGTAGGGATGTGGATGCGCTGATGGTGTTGAAAGTGCATTACCTGGACGACATCCCCCGGACGGTTTCGGGCAAGCACCGGTTTGTGATCGGCCTTGGGGCGGCGCACCCCGGACACCCATAACCCGCCCAACAGGCAGATCATTCCACCCGCGCCCCACGGAACAAAGCCCCTCTCCCTCGCTCTCACAGCAGAGCCCACCCTGATGCCGAACCCCATGACTTCCTTATTCAACCGTTTGTTGCCCGTCTGGATCGCGCTGCTCGCCCTGAGCGGCCCGGCTGTCGCCGCCCCCGCCACCCTCGACGAGCTGCTGGCGCGCCCGACGGCGCCGCCCGGAGTGGTGTTCGAAATCGTCGACCGCGACCCGGGTGCGCTGGCGGTGGCACTGCCTTGGGTGAAGCAGGCTGCGCAGCGCCTGAAGGCGCGCCACCCCGGCCTGCCGATGGCGCTGGTGACGCACGGTCAGGAAATGTTTGCGCTGCAGACCGGACAACGCGCCGGAAACGAGGCGATCCACCAGATTGCGCAAAGCCTCAGCCGCGACGACGGCATTCCGGTGCATGTCTGCGAGACCTATGCCGGCAGGCGCGGGCTGGCGGCCGAGGACTTTCCCGCCTATGTCGACGTGGCGCCCGCCGGGCCGACGCAAATCCGCAACTACGAAGCGCTCGATTATGTTCGGCTGGTGGTGCCCCGCGCCGCGGTGCTGAAGGCGCGTTAAGGGCGGTCCGCTGTCCAGGGGAACTGATCACGCCAGCGGTTCGGTTCGGGTCTCGCACGGGCTGAAATGGCGCGGCTCCTTACGGGGACGCGACGCTTCATTCCTTCCTTGAATATTCCGCACCCCGAACCATACTGGTTGGGGTAGGCGTTCTGCCTACTTCCGTCGTTTCTTATTCCACATTGTCAGGAGAAATCATCATGGCAAATCTTGCTCGTTTTGATCCATTCAATTTGACGCGGATGGATCCGTTTGAAAGTATGGTGCGCGACTTCATGCCGACAACGGTTCGGTCCATGTTGCGGCCAATGACCGAACCGACCATTGCAATAGAAGTTCAGGAAATGGACAACGCCTACCTGGTGGCGGCGGAACTTCCAGGGGTGAAGAAGGAGGATATCGACATCAGCATTACGGGCAACCAGGTCACCCTCAACGCCGAATGCAAGCAGGAAAAAATGGCCGCCGAAGCCCGGGAATGGTGCAGTGAACGCTGGTACGGCAAAGTCAGCCGCACCATCCAGCTGCCGCTGGAAATCGAGGAGCAGAATGCGGACGCCCACTACGCCGACGGCGTGCTGCATCTGACCCTGCCCAAGAAAGCGTCCAGCATGGCCAAGAAGCTGGAGATTCACTAGTAGCGAAAAACGGGGG
>JAHJNP010000346.1 GCA_018820745.1 Gammaproteobacteria bacterium | reverse complement strand
TGATCGAAATCGTCGAAGACAAGATCCTCTTCACCGGCGACAACGTGCTGAGCCGCCAGTCGATGAACCTGCGCGACGGCACCTTCAAGGGGGTGATCAAAGCCACGCAACGTGCGCTCGACCTCAATGCGAAGCTCTACGTGCCCGGCCACGGCAAGACCGGCGACAGCAGCTTCGTCGCGGAACAGAAGGCCTATTTCGACATCCTGATGGCGGAAGTGCGGCGCATGTACGACGAGGGGAAAAGCGATTTCGAGATGAAGCCTGTGCTGCTCGACAAGCTCAAGGCCTATCGCAATTGGGCCGAGTTCGAGACCAACCTCGGCCCGCAGATCAGCCTGGCAATCCTGGAAATCGAACAGGAATAAAACCCGGGCAGCCGCGAGACGCGGCGCTCGTCAATCACCCAGGCGGGTGACGCTCGCCGCCCTGCCCGGCTGCCACTCGCCGTCGAGGCTGACCCATTCGACCCGGTTGCCCAGCATGCGGATGACGCCGGGGCGGCGATTGTCGCCGGTGTCGGAGAACTCGAAGCGGTAATCGCGCAGGAACTGCAACTGGCCGCTGCTGTTGCGCGCAAAGCGGGTTCGGCTCAAGGCCACGCTCTCGTCCAGGAACTGCAGGCTGGCGTCGGCGCAGGCACGGCGGCCGACCGCGACGGCCTGCTCCCGTACCTGCATGCCGGCGTACCAATACCAGCCGACTGCGCCGAACAGTCCCAGCAGAAGGATTTCCCAGCTCACTGACCGGCAGTATCGGGTTTGACCGGGCTGCGGAACAGCGCCGCGACCTGCTTTTTGGGCGCCGGCCGCACCAGGGCGGGCGTGATGTCGGCGGGCGGCGCCGCGCTCGGTTCATAGGGCGCTTCGAACAGCGCATCGCGCGCCGCAGCGGGTCGGGGGCGCGGCGCCCGCTGCTCGGCTGAGCGCTCGACAGGGCGCTCGACAGGGCGATCAGGCCGCGGCGGGCGCGACTGGTACGCGGGCACGTCGGCCACGCCCGGCTCGAAGCCGGGAACGATCACCGCCTCGATGTCGCTGCCGATGAGTTTTTCGATGTCCTTGAGATAGCGCGTTTCCGACTCGCTGACCAGCGATATCGCCTCGCCGCTGGCGCCGGCGCGGCCGGTGCGGCCGATGCGGTGAACATAATCCTCGGCATTGTGCGGCAGGTCGTAGTTGACAACGAAGGGCAGCGCCTCGATGTCGATGCCGCGCGCGGCGACGTCGGTGGCGACCAGCACGCGCATGGTGCCGGCCTTGAAGGCATCGAGCGCCTTGATGCGCTCCTGCTGGGTCTTGTCGCCGTGGATGGCGTCGGCGTGGATCCCCAGCTTGTTGAGTTCGTTGGCGAGGCGGTTGCAGCCCAGCTTGGTGCCGGTGAACACCAGCACCTGCCGCAGGTCGCGGCTCATGATCAGGTGCGCGAGCAGCTGGCGCTTGCGCTCGTGGTGCACCGGATGCACCACCTGGGTGACGTTCACCGCAGTTTCGTTGCGCGCCACTTCGATGAAGGTCGGCTGGTTGAGGATGCTGTCGGCCAGCTTGCGGATTTCTTCCGGGAAGGTGGCCGAGAACATCATGTTCACCCGTTGCGCCGGCAGCAACGCAACGATGCGCTTCAGGTCGGGCATGAAGCCCATGTCGAGCATGCGGTCGGCTTCGTCCAGCACCAGGGTGTTGACCTGGTTCAGCATCAACGTCTTGTTCTGCACGTGGTCGAGCAGGCGGCCGGGCGTCGCCACCAGGATTTCGACGCCGGCTTTGAGGATCGGGATCTGCGTATTGATGCTGACGCCACCGTACACCACCAGCGAGCGCAGCGGCACGTGCTTGGTGTAGGCCTGCACGGCCTCCTCGACCTGGATCGCGAGCTCGCGCGTGGGGGTGAGAATCAGCGCGCGAATCGGATGCTTGGCGGGCGAGGTCCCGGTGTTGGCGAACGGCAGCAGGCGCTGGATCAGCGGCAGTGCGAACGCCGCGGTCTTGCCGGTGCCGGTCTGCGCCGCGCCGAGGATGTCGGCGCCCTGCAGCGCCAGCGGAATGACCTGCTCCTGGATCGGGGTCGGCGTGAGGTAGCCCATCTCGTCGAGGGCACGCAGGATGTCGGGCGCAAGCCCGAGTTCAGCAAAAGTCGTCAAAGCCTTATCCAGTTAAATCCAGCCCAATAAAATTCCGGCCCCGTCAAATCCGACCTGGTCAAATCCGGATCCAGTCAAATCCTGCCGTCTGGCAGGCCACGCGCACGTCGTCGTCCGCACAGTCCAGCACGCGGGCCAGCGCGCGTTGCGCCAGGGCGGCCGTATTGTTCTTGTGTGAAACATGCGCGGCCATCACGCATTGCAGCTTGTCGTGCTTCAGCTTGTCCAGCAAGGCCGCCGACTGGCCGTTTTCCAGATGGCCGAACCGTCCCCCCACCCGCCGCTTGAGGCTGGCCGGATACGGCCCGTTTTCCAGCATCGCCGCGTCGTGGTTGCATTCCAGCACCAGCGCGTCGACGCCGGCCAGCATGGCCTCGATGTGCAGGGTATTGCTGCCGGTATCGGTCAACACGCCAAGGCGGCGGTTGCCGTCGCCGAACACATACTGCACCGGCTCACGCGCATCGTGCGGCACCGGAAACGGCTGGATTTCCAGACCGTCCACCGCAAACGCCGCATGGCTGTCGATCACCTGCACCGCAACGCCGTCGAGGTCCTGCGCCATCACCAGGGTGCCGGCAGTCAGCCACACCGGCAGCTTGTGCTTGCGCGCCAGTCGCCCCACCCCGCCGATGTGGTCGCCGTGTTCGTGGGTCACCACAATGCCGGCCAGATCGGACGCCTGCAAGCCCAGCCGGGCCAGCCGCGCCTGGCTGTCGGCCAGACCAAAGCCGCAATCCATCAGCACCCGGGTGCCGCCGGCCTCGACCACCAGGCCGTTGCCGTCGCTGCCGCTGCCGAGGCTGGCAAACCGCATCAGGCGGATTCCCGCATTACTTCAGTTCTTGATGCAGCAGGTTGAGGATACGGGTCTGCGTAGTGGCGTCGGCCGGCTTGCCGTCCGCGCCGGTGACGCTGACCCGGCTCTTCTCGCCCGCTTCGTTCACCACGATCTGCAATTGCGGCGAGGTCTGCTCCTTCTTGCTGCGCCAGAAGGCAAACTTGGCCAGGATACCCTCGTCGCGCTTGCTGGCGTTGTCGATACCGG
>JAHJNP010000345.1 GCA_018820745.1 Gammaproteobacteria bacterium | reverse complement strand
GCTGCCTTTTGCGAGTCATGACGGTCGCATTAAAGCGCGCTTGCGCTGCACATCGGCGTGCCGCTGGCAGGCCGCATGCAATTGCGCGACCGCGCGCGCCTGGATGTGGCGGCGGCGAGAGCCCGACGCGGCCGGCGGAGGCGGCGGCTGTCTGGCTGATTGCGGCGAATGCTTGCATATTGGCGCAAGCCATGGCTTATTAACGAAAATCCCGATCAGAACAATATGACCCACACCGCTTCCGGAGCAGACGACAAGGAACAACGGCGTCACGCGCGGCAGGCAACATTGCAGGCTGCGCGCACCCGTTTTGGCGAGGGTGAGGCCATTTTTTCCGAAATCCGCGACTACTGCCCCAACGGGCTGTTCGTGGCTTTCCCGGAGGGGACGACGCCGGATGCGGCCATCCCCGCCCTGATGGGCACCCGCGTGCAGGTGGCATTTGCGGTGGATGATTTCGGCGTGTTCCGGTTAAACGGCCGGGTCGCGCATGTTTCCCCCGGCGGGGTGGGCGTCTTCGTCGCCGCCATGCCAGAGCGCACCCTGCAGGCATTGCGCACGGCGAGCGAACGCCTGGCCCGGTCCGGTTTCACCCCAGCCGGGTCTGATCCGACCCCGCAACAGTCCCAGGCGCTGCAACTGGAATGCACGAGCCTGTTTCGCAGTTTTCTCGGTGCGGTGATGCAGGACTTTTTTCAGCGCGCAGTGGAGTGCCTGAGCGAAGCGGGACAGGACGAGATGAATTTCCTGGAGCGGACCCGCTACGACTATGGCGCCCAGGAACTGTTGCAGCGCCGCGGCAGGATCGAGAACAATTTCTTCAATGCCATGCGCGACCGCATCCAGAATGTCGGGCCGGTAGCCGAAGCATCCCCTGATGCGCCAGGGCAAAACAAACTGGCGCTCGTCGACGAAGCGGAATTTGAAGACTGGCTGAACTTGTCGGCGGTGATCAAGCTGGTCGAGGCGGACATCGCCCCGCAGCTTTACGCGTTCGAGCAGCGCTACAGCCGGCTGGCCGGCATGCCCATCGACAGGAAGAACAATCCCTTCGGACCGGAAGTGATCGGCCGCACCTTCCAGGGCGCGATCCAGGGCCTGGATTTTTCCAATCCCATGCGAACGGCGCTCTACAGGGCGCTGGGGCAAGCGGTGTCGAGCCATGCCCCGGCGCTTTACCCGCAACTCAACCAGACGCTGGCCTCCCTGCAACCAGCCGAGCCACCCGAATCCGTCGACGGCAAGCCGAGGCCGGCCGCCGCGCCCCCGCCAGCCGGCGGAACCGGAGCCCCCTCCGCTGAAAGCGACAAGGCCGGAACCGACCTGGCCGAAATCGCCGACACCCTGAACACCCTGTACCAGCAGGACCAGGCCGGCAATAGCGCGACCCCGGAAAGCACCGAATACAGCCTGGACCGCATCCTGGCCACCCTCAACCAATCCCGGCAGCCCGCAGCGGGTGGCGGGCCGGGGACGCCTGCATCGCGATCCGTTTCCCGGGACGGATCTCACCTGGGGCACCCGGCTGCCGTGCGGCCCGAGGTTTTGCAGGTGGTGAAGCGCCTGCAGCAGGCCGCCCGTCAACTGGATGAGCACCGCGCGCCACAGCTTTCCGGCGCGCAGGGGGGCGGGGCAGCCCCTCCCGCGGCCAGCCTGCGGGATCTGCTGGTCGCCCTGGACGGCTTGCCGCTGGCGAACCAGGCAGCGCCGGGCAGCCCGATGTTGCCGTCCCTGGCCGAGCAGATCGATGCGCGCATCGCCCTCGCCGGGGAAGCGAGACGCCTGGCGCCGGGCCACCGGCAGATCCTGGATACGACTTCGAACCTGTTCGCCAGGGCGCGGACGGACTTCGTCCCCGGTTCGGACGTGGAGTCGCTGGTGAAACGGCTGGAGCGTCCGCTGCTCAAGCTGGCGCTGCAGGACACGGACTTCCCCAACCTGCCCGACCATCCCGCCCGCCAGGTGCTCAACCTCATCGAGCAGTACGCCGTGGCGGCGGACGACCAGGGCAGAATTTTCGATGCCAAGCTGCAACGGTTTCTCTACCTGCTGGTGGACCGCGTCTGCAGCCGGGCCGACGACGACCCCGGCATTTTCGAGCTGGTTCGCGACAGCCTCGAGAAGGTGCTGTTGCCGATCCTGCAGATCCGCAGAACGCGGGTCGCGCGCCTGCAGGAGGCCAGCGAGGG
>JAHJNP010000344.1 GCA_018820745.1 Gammaproteobacteria bacterium | reverse complement strand
GAGGACTGGGTCACCAAGGTCGAGCGGGTCGGCAACGTCAACTATCCCGAAGCGGCGCGCCGTGCGGGTCTGTACGGCAGCCTCAAGCTGACGGTGTCGATCCACGCCAATGGCCGCATCGAAAAGGTCGAGATCGACCGCTCGTCCGGTTCCAAAATTCTCGACACGGCTGCGATCCGGATCGTCGAGCTCGCCGCACCCTACGCGCGCTTCCCGGACGACATGCGGGAAAAGGCGGACATTTTGTCCATCACGCGCACCTGGACCTTCACCCGCTCGGATCAGCTCGTCGGCACTGACTGAATTCCGTCACGGCAAGCGTGCGGAATCCGTGGCCTGACTGCCCAGCCACCACCGCAACCAAAACAAAACAACCGCATAATCAATTGCTTACTGTTACTGACAGGCGGCAGGCACGCCTATTGCTCAACTCCAGGCTGAAACCGGCGTTACCTCTTTTCGGTCACCCGGCCAACCGATAAAAACCTGACATTCAGGAGCAAACATGAACGCCTTCAATCGATATGCCGCCATCCTTGGCTTCGCGCTGGTTTCCGCACAGGTGCAGGCCGTCGAGTTTTCCTTCACCTCGGGGGCCGCTGTCTCGCCTGCGGCCTTTGGCAACACCTACATTGCGACGACGGGCGGCTTGACGCTCACGGCAAGCGCATGGTCCGACACGGCATGGTCCAAAAAGGCACGAGCCAACCTGTTCGAATCGGCCGCCCTGACCGTCGCGCCGGGTTTCGGCATGGGCGTGTGCAACCAGGACGAGAAGCGCAATTGCACCAGCAAAAACAATGAAGATGCGCTGGGTAACAAGGGCGCCGACGACCTGGTTTTGTTCAGCTTTTCCAGCAAGGTCAGTCTGCAGTCGCTGACCACATATCAGGTTGGCAAAGACGCCGACCTCAGCTTGTGGGCAGGCATCGGAACATTCAGTCCGGATGGCATGACGTCCAGCGCAATCGGTACAGCAACGCTGTACCCGAACACCAATACCGTGGCGGGCATCAGGATCGTCGATCTGAGCACCTTCAACGGTTCCTACGACTGGCTTGCAGTCGCTACCCGTATCGGCGATAAAAATGACTTTGCCAAACTGACGTCCCTGACGGTGACGCCCGTGGCCCAGCCGGTACCGGATGCCGCCACCTGGATGACGATGCTGGCCGGCCTGGGGCTGGTCGGTTTCGCGGTGAAACGACGTACGCGAACCTGAGCTGCCGGCCGCGAACCCTCATCAACCCGCCCCCGTGGCGGGTTTTTTCTGCCTGGCGGACGGTCCCCCCGGCCCCGGGCAGAGGATTTACCACCTTTATCACGTGATAAAATATTTGATTGTACTAATATAGTTTCTTAATTCCGTTCCTGGAGATTGTTATGCATACCGGCACCACCCTTACCCAGTTCATCATTGAAGAACAACGCCGCACCGCCGGCGCCACCGGCGATTTCACCTCATTGCTGAACGACGTCGTCATCGCCTGCAAGGCCATTTCCAACGTCGTCAACAAGGGCGCGCTGCTGGGCGTGATGGGCTCGCTGGATTCCGAGAACGTGCAGGGCGAAACGCAGAAGAAGCTCGACGTCATCACCAACGACATCATGATCGGCGCCAACGAGTGGGGCGGACACCTCGCCGGCATGGCCTCCGAGGAAATGGACGAGCTCTACGCGATCCCCGGCCAGTACCCGCTCGGCAAGTACCTGCTGGTGTTCGATCCGCTCGACGGCTCGTCGAACGTCGACGTCAACATTTCGGTCGGCACCATCTTCTCGATCCTGAAGGCGCCGGTCGCCGGTCGCGCCGCCAAGACCGAAGACTTCCTGCAGCCCGGCGCCCAGCAAGTGTGCGCCGGCTATGCGATCTACGGCTCGTCGACCATGCTGGTGCTGACCTTCGGCCACGGCACCAACGGCTTCACCCTCGACCGCGACATCGGCGAATTCGTGCTGACCCACCCCAACATGCAGATCCCCACCGAAACCCGCGAATTCGCGATCAACGCGTCCAACATGCGTTTCTGGGAAAAGCCGGTG
>JAHJNP010000343.1 GCA_018820745.1 Gammaproteobacteria bacterium | reverse complement strand
GTCCACCCCGCGGCGCCTGACGCGCTCCTGCAGCGCGTCGATCGGCGCCTGCAGGTAGATCACCAGGTCGGGCGTCGGCGCCTGCGGGGCGAGGTCTGCGTACACTTTTTGATACAGCTCGAATTCGTCGTCGTCCAGGTTCAGACGCGCAAACAGCATGTCCTTGTCGATCAGGAAGTCCGACACCGTGCCGGTGCGGAACAGGTCGCCCTGTGTCAGTTCGCGCAGCTGGCGCGAGCGGTCGAACAGGAAATGCAGCTGGGTCGGCAGCGCGTAGCGCCGCGGTTCCTGGTAGAAGCGCGGCAGGAAGGGGTTGTCGCCGGCGTTTTCCAGCAGGGTGTCCGCCCCCAGGTGTTCGGCCAGCCGGTGGGTGAGGCTGGTCTTGCCGGCGCCGATCGGGCCTTCGACGACGATGTAGCGGAAACGGGAAAGACTCATGCGTGGGCGGCGGCAGCGGGCGGGGGGAGAACGATCACGCTCTGGTCCGCGCAGCTGGCGAGCCAGCCGGCGGCGCGGCCGCGGCCGGGGATCGTCGCATCGGGGGCGATTTCCAACAGCGGCAGCAGCACGAAGCCGCGCTCGGTCATGCGCGGATGCGGCAGCGTCAGCCCTTCTTCGTGGAAATGTGCGTCGCCGTACAGCAAGAGATCGAGGTCGAGGGTGCGCGGCGCGTTGCGGAAGCTGCGCTCGCGGCCATGGCGGTGTTCGATGTCCAGCAACGCCATCAGCAGCGCGCGCGGCGCGAGGTCGGTCTCGATCTGCGCCACCGCGTTGATGAAATCGGGCTGGTCGACGTAACCGACCGGTGCCGAGGCGTACAGGCTGGAGCGGGCAAGCAGCCGGGTGCCGGGCAGGCGGTCGAGTTCGGCCAGCGCATATTCCACCTGCGCCGCCGGGTCGTTGAGGTTGGCGCCCAGCCCGATGGTGGCGATGACCTTCATGCGGGCGGCGTCTCGCCGGCGGCTTCACCCGGCTTTTTGCGACGGCGCTTGCGGCGCGGCTTGGGCGCGCTGTCGGCCAGCAGCATGGCGGCGCGCTCGTCGTCGTTGACCTCCTGGAAGCGCGTCCACCATTCCCCGAGTTCGGCATCGACTTCGCCGGATTCGGCACGCAGCAGCAAGAAGTCGTAGGCGGCGCGGAAGCGCGGGTGCTCCAGCAGGCGGTACGGGCGCTGCCCGCCGCGCTGCTCGAAGCGCGGCTGCAGCGCCCAGATTTCCTTGATCATGCCGTCGTAACGGCGCGGGATGGCGAGCTGGCCGCGCTGCGCGTAGAGTACCTCGTCCATCGCCATGAACAGGGCGGGCTGCGGCTTCTCGCCGGCGGCTTCGAGCTCGCGCCAGCGCTGCAGCACCTGCGGCCACAGCAGGGTGCCGAACAGGAAGGCCGGCGAGGCCGGCTTGTCTTGTGCGATGCGCGCGTCGGTGGTCTTCAGTGCCGCGGTGATGAAGCGCTCGCCGATGGAGTCGTCCAGGATGGTGTCGAGCAACGGCAGCATGCCGTGGTGCAGGCCCTCGGCGCGCAGCTGGTGCACCCCGCGCAGGGCGTGGCCCGACATCAGCAGTTTCAGTGCCTCGTCGAAGATGCGGGCGCGCGGGATGTTGGCCAGGAGCGGCGCCAGGGTGGCGACCGGGCGGCGGGTGTCGGGGTCGATGTGGAAATCGAGCTTGGCGGCAAAGCGCGCGGCGCGCAGCATCCGCACCGGATCCTCACGGAAGCGCGTCTCGGGGTCGCCGATCATGCGCAGCACGCGCTTCTTGCAGTCGGCCACGCCGCCGAAATAGTCGTGCACTTCCTCGCTCAAGGGGTCGTAATACAGCGCGTTGATGGTGAAGTCGCGCCGTGCAGCGTCGTCCGCCATGTTGCCGAACACGTTGTCGGACAAGAGACGCCCGTGTTCGTCGGTCGGCCGCTCGTCTTCCTCATCGGCTTCCTTCTGGCCGTTGGCGCGGAAGGTGGTGACCTCGATGGTGACGCGGCCGCACATTACGTGCACGATCTGGAAGCGCCGCCCGATGATGCGCGAACGGCGGAACAGCCGCCGTACTTCTTCCGGCGTGGCGTCGGTGGCGACGTCGAAATCCTTGGGCGTCTTGCCCAGCAGCAGGTCGCGCACCGCGCCGCCGACCAGATAGCCCTTGAACCCCGCCTGCGCCAACGCTTCGCAGGTTTTCAGCGCGCAGTCGTCGAGCTGGTCGCGGCGGATGCCGTGTTTGGACTGCGGCAGGATCTGTGCGCCGGAGGCAGCACCGCGCGACTTGCGGCCAAATACTTTGGTGATGAAGCGACGAATCATGGGGTGCGCGATGGCGTGTGAATTAAAAACAGATCGTGATTATACAGGCTCGCCCCTGCCGCCCTGTTGCCACAGCGCAGCCGTGCCGGGGCCGTACAGGGCTTCGAGCGCGTCCGGGGTGAGCAGTTCGGCGGGCGTGTCCAGCTGCCAGCGCCCGTCGCCGTACAGGAACAGCAGGCGGTCGCAGTGGCAGGCGGCCCAGTTGGGGTCGTGCAGGGTCAGCACCACGCTGCGCCCGGCGTCGGCCTCGCTACGGGCCCACGCCAGCAGCCGGGCCTGATGCGCGGGGTCGAGATGCGTCAGCGGCTCGTCGAGCAGGGCGATGCGCGGCGCCTGCACCGCCAGTTGCGCCAGCCGCGCGCGCTGGCGCTCGCCGCCGGACAGCGTGTCGAGCGGGCGGCGGGCGAGATCAGTCAATTCCCAGTTGGCGAGGTGCGGCGCCAGATCGGGTGCCGGTCCACCGAACGGAAAGTGCCCCAGCGCGACGAAATCCGCCACGCTGCCAAAGAACCCGCCCTCGTCGCCCTGCGGCAGGAGGCCGATGTGCTGCGCGCGGGTCAGCGGCGGCAGGGTGGCAAGCGGCTGGCCGTCGAGCGTGACGCGGCCGGACGCGGGAACGGCGAGGCCGGCCAGCACGGTCAGCAGTGTCGACTTGCCGGCGCCGTTGGCGCCGAGGATGCCGAG